>NZ_JAOARI010000003.1 GCF_025210605.1 Halodesulfovibrio sp.
AGGAAGACTAATGAATCTTTCGTGGACAACCCATGCGTGGGAAGACTACCTGTACTGGCAAAAAACAGATAAAAAAATCCTCAAGCGCATTAACACACTCATTAAAGACACCATGCGTACCCCCTTCGATGGCATCGGCAAGCCGGAACCGCTCCGCTTTCAGCTCACCGGCTGCTGGTCCCGCCGCATTAATGAAGAACACCGACTGGTCTATAAAATAACAACCGACAATACGCTGCATATTCTGCAATGCAAGCATCATTACTAGCTATAAAGTATGGGTTGCCCGCCAGCTAGACAAACAACCCTCCTGCTAAAATTTACCCCGCTTCAGCGGGATTTTTCATACCACATATCGTCAATCATCCCAGCTTCCCGCAAACCAAAAACAAGTATCTAAAAAAATCATACTTAGCGAATTAATATCTTCATGAGCTTTAAAAAACAATTCACGCTCTCGCGTTTTAATATAATCAGCCAAAAGAACACCTTGTTCAAACGTGAAAGTTGTTGCAGGCATCGAAAAATCTGTTCTCCCAACACATTGTACCATCCTATGTAACAACTTACTGCGTATAGTTTTCTCGTCACCACCTTCGCCAAAATAGAATTCAACTGATTCTTTTATAAAATTCGCGACTAAATCTGCTGGATAAAATTTTTTATAACTAGAAAAAAGTGAATACCGAACAAGGGACAGCTTGCGCAATAGTTCATCTTTTTTCTCTAATCTGACAATTTGAGAATCTGCCATGGACACGCTAAGCATGACACTTGTCAAGCAATATAGTGCGCACTCTAGCCCCAATATATCCAAATTACTTTCAGCCATGATGTGATGTAAGTCATCCTGCAGACACATCACATGAACCTCATTAAAAGCAAAAAGTAATATCGACCATTCCACACAGAGAGGAAACTTCTCTGGGCTACCTTCCTCAAGGGTCGAATCATAAACTCCGCTTTCAAAAAAAAGTAAAAAACTTTTTTCCAACTCACTACAAGGCACATCTAGCACTCCGAATCCCCTCGCACTCTTCTTAAATCATTATTTTTTCCAAAATAATTCCATATACCTATATATATTTTTTTATCAAGAATATGACCTAAGTCATATTTTTCTTGACCGTTTTTTATGGCCTGTGCCATACTTTCTTCACGCCGCAAGAAAAACACCAAACACAACGCGAGCATAGCACCGTTGTTAGTCCGTATTTTTTCTTGGGTGCCAATCTGGAGAGTACGCAAAGTCGGCTTTCTGGAGAGGATTACAGCGCATTCTACTAACTTTTTAGCAATCAGGAGACTTAGCCATGATGAGCCTTATCAACCGTTGTTACGAGTCCTTCCGCCCGTCCTCTATCTGTGACACTCGCTACCTACGTGCATATGCCTTGCGCAGCCTCATTGGCATTCGCCGAGGATTCACCGCTCTACTGCCTATGCAACTACGTGGTGATGAGTGGAAAAACGACAAACTTACCCCAGAGGAAGAGTGTGACGAATTTGCTTTTCTATATGAAGATTTCTGGAACGAGGGAGAGCGAGACCTTTTATTCAGATACTTCTCCCATGATCTAACGCTCAACCGTGAAGAATACAAAAAAGCTTCCAAGCGAAGTGACGACCTTGAAACCGAAGCACTCAGGTTTGGAGTCACGAGCTTTCTACCAGTGGATGAGCTGGTTGCCGAAGATCATAATCGCTCTGCTTGCTTGCGTAGTCTGGCAAACTCACACAACCGAGCGACTGCGTAAAGAAAACCTCAAGCTACGATTGAAGACTATGGGGTTTAAATATGACCATCACCACGCAAGATAAATCACTGCTCATCATGGCCGCACTATCATTCTGCCCCGGCATCGGCGCAGCGTGCAGCATCATCACCCTACTTGGCGCTTTATACGAAGCCACAACCTGCGATTGGAAAATGTTTTTTATATCACTAACGCTAGGCTCTACAGCCTGCTATATTTGGAGTTAATATGCCAGAACCGATGATTGAACCAGCACCACGTGGTGCTCAACACTACCCGATCAAAGTAATCGAAACAGATAAAATGCTCCTTACTACAAAAGAGGTAAGTGAACTTACTGGTATTCCAGTAGGAACCCTCACAGTCTGGCGCTGCCACAAACGTGGTCCACGCTATGTAAAGTTTCCCAAAGGCGTTTTCTACCGCCCCGAAACGCTAAAAAAGTACTTTGAATCGTGCGAAGTTCGGACGATTGATATGTAGAAAGAAAAAGCTCCTAGATGGGAGCTTTTCTTATGCTGCATTTTTATTATCCACTCCGCTCAAAGTCTTCAAAGTAGATAGTAGCTTACCAGCCTCACAAACAGTATTCTCAGATTTCTTCATGCACAACATATTCAATTTGTTAGGATTAAGAATATGTTGATGCTTTGAAAAATAATCCTCACCAGATCTTACCAACCTGTTAGAAATTTTATCTATTTCACGAAGCACCCCTAAGACCAGCTCTAGCATCACAGAATACTGTAAATAGAAAGGAGTAAAATCAGCCTCTTCAATTGACAAATTTTGACGACATAACCGATCAAAATGTAACTTTAAATCCGCATTGATTCGATCAATAACATTCTTTAAATCATCAACCCCACTGGATACATTAAACAAATCAACAATTATATTTGGGTAAACCGACTGCACAGTCGCAACATACTTATAATCCCATTCAATCAAAGGAGCCTTTGGAAATGCAAAATTTAACTCTCTCTCAATTAGTAAATTTTTGCTCCTCACCACAGTCTTTAGCCACATGTCAAGCCTGACAGACTCAGCGTAAAGCAGCCCAAGAGTATATTCTATCTTCTTTTTATCAGATTCCAACGCTAAAATCTCAGATCGTTTTTTACTTGCCCGCTCGCTTAGCAGGAAACCGACCCCAACACCTACCAATGGTAACACCGCTTTAATAAATTCTTCAAAATTCATCTGCATATCTCCATGTTATTACATAACAATCTAAATACGCTTTTTTAAATCTTTTGCACCCCATGTTGACAATACGTTACCAAAAAAAGGGTTACAAGTTCGTAAAAACTTGTAACCCTTTGAAATCTATGGTGCGCCTGACAGGAGTCGAACCTGTGACCTGCCGCTTAGGAGACGGCTGCTCCTTTCTTCATAATTTTAGACGCTGACTTACTCGCTATTCTGACACCGGATAGCGGAGAGAGGCGTGCTAAAAGTCTTTATTGCCTGCCCCTACAACCAGTCAGATAAATCAATTTGTTATGAGCAGTTTGCTGCTTCTACGCAGGTCGCGTGTGCGCTTATTAAGCGTAACATAGCTGCGTACTCGCCAGTAACTCATAATCATTCCATTACTGCACAGCAATCCGAATCTTGTGTACCGTCTTCGGTATGGAAGAGCTTGAGGATGCAAACCCTCTCTTTTCATTCCTGGGCAGATGCCCTTTTCGTCGTTGATCTTCCAGACGTACAAGAATGTGCTGCTATTCAGGAAGATATAGCGCTTTTCCGTAAGGCTGAAAAGCCTGTTCGCTTTATTGATCCGAATATTTTTGAATCGCAACTGGATACTCTGCTTGATGAACTCATGCGGAGCGATTCTTCACGTCTTTAGCACGGTATTTAAGGAGAGGATTATGCAAAAAAATTCCATTGTTGAACCGGTCAACATCAACGTTTGTGTGTTTTTACCAGATTGGATTTTGGTTCGCCGCGACATTTCGATCGGTGCAAAGCTTGCTTTTGCAACGCTTGGTACCCTTTTGAAAGCTCAGGACTACAAAGCAATGCTGAATAGCAAGATACTCGCAAAGCGTATGGGAACCCATGAAGCTGCTGCAAAAAAGTTTCTGCGTGAACTCAAGAAGGCTGAACTGATCGGCCCTGAGAATGAACCGCAGCCTTACTTAAAAAAGGCCGCAGATGAAAGCGACGCGATCTGCAACGCGCAGTTCATGTCACAAGCAATTTGGGCAAGTGAGCCAGACGTAAACGTACCTGCGTTTAACTAGTCTGCTTACTGTGGATTTGAAGAGAATTTTCGAAAGGAACGTACAAGAAAAAATACGCCAGAAAAAAGAAAAAGGGTGAACCGGCAAGTTCACCCTTAGCAGTCGGGTTTGTCCCAACAAAGTGTAAGAAGGACAATAGCCCAAGGGAAAAACCGTGTCAAGCGGTCTGCACTACCCTATTGCCTTTTTTCTAGCGCCACTAAGGTGCTGAAAATGAAAGAATTTTTTATTCAGAAATGCGAAAACGCATTCTCTCCTGTCCCTAATTGGGTACAGCGTCTTGCTGGCCTTACTATGGGAGCAAAGCTCACTTATGGTCGTTTACTCCAATGCGCTAACAACGAAGGCGTTGCATGGCCTAGCCAACGCTATCTTTCTAAAGAGCTTGGCTGCTCGTTGCGAAGTATCGTTAGCTACATTGGCGAATTGAAAAAACACGACCTTATTCTTGTCTCAAAGGTACGTATCGGAGAACACCCGCGAACCGTCTACCGCTTTGTCGTTCCAAACGATCAACGCTCTGTTCCTGAACCCGATGACTTTACACCTTCAGTTTTAGTTGATGATGCAGATATCGCCTTCAACTCTGAAGCTGGCACGTATCTCTATGCGGCTCCTACAAAACAATCCGAAGCATTCCCCACTCCAGAATCACCACATATTTCATCAGTACCAGCCCCTGCGCAAAATGCTCTCAATGGAAGTGCACCAGAGTGCAAACCTTGCGTAGGGGTACGCAACTCTTGCACAGAGGGTACGCAGAATCTGCCGGAGGGCTACGCAGCCCCTGCACTTGTATATAATGAAGAAAAGAACAAGGGAAAAGATCAAGGAAAAGAAACAAAACACCACCCCCTTAATCCCCCTAACGAGATTTCAGAGCATATCCCTAGCTCGGAACCCAACACATCCACCGGGGAGGAGTGCGCCTACTCCTCTCCAACTTTTCCTTATTCCCCAAGGAACGACTCTACTCCTACCGAACACCCTACCCAACGTGCGGACAAAAGGAGCGATTGTATCCCTCGCTCCTCGTCCGCCACTTCTCAAGCCGAAAACCGTTCAGGCTTTGAAGCTGTATGGAATCTTTACCCGCTGAAGCAAGGAAAGGCACCAGCGCAACGCTGTTGGAACTCACTGCTCAAGGGCAACAAGCTCCCTAATCCTGAAATCATCCTTGCCTCGATCAACGCTCATATCACCTCGGACAGCCGATGGCAGCGTGGGATTATCCCAAATCTTGATCGATGGCTTCGTGATGAGCGCTGGACGGACACACCCTACTCTGCACCGGAAGCAAAAGCGGCAGGTATATCTGAGAAGTCTAAGTTAGAAGTCAGGGCATTAAAGCAAATGGCTCTGATCCGGAAAGCAGTACGCAAGTCAGACACCCCGATTTCTGACCCCATAACCAATGAGCTTTTAGATTCTCACGGTGGAATTTCGAACCTTTCACGCATGCCTGAACGCAACTTACCGTTCATATTAAGCACGTTCGTTAAAGAATACGTGGCTATGTTCGCAAGCCGAAAAATGGAGACTGAATATGCCTAAGAAGGCCAAGAGGAAAGGATTTGCAAAGGTTGAATTCCTTGCTGTGCAACCAGAAGTGATTGAGCTGCTCGAAGCTGGACATACCTTCCGTTCTGCATACGAAACAGTCCGATCTGAAGATCGAATAACAATGAGCTATCAACGCTTTGTCTGGTATGCACGCAACGGTGTGAAATCGCGCCTTGAAGAGCCTGTTAAACGAATCGCGGCGTTGGAGACCACTGAGGAACAGCTTCCTTGCAAAGCTCTACCAATAGCAACGCTACCGGCGGATATATTACCGCCAGTGCCAAAAATTCAGCCCAAAGCATTAACTGAAAAAGAGCAGCAGCTAGGCATCACAAAGCGTGACAACAAAAGCTTTAAAGAAGTCGCTGATAGCGTCAAACCCGAAGATATTTACTAAAAAGGACAATCGCACATGGCATTTATCGATATGATTTTTCAGGGCAAAGGCGGCGTGGGAAAAAGTTATGTTGCAAGCCTACTTGCTCAGTACGGACTAGCAAAAGGCTACTCCGTTGATTGCATCGACACTGATCCCGTGAACGCTTCTTTTGCAGGCTATAAAGCATTACATGCGTCTGTCATCAACATCATGGATGGTGACGATGTTAACCCTCGTAACTTCGACCAGATTTTCGACGCTATCGCCGCCCTGCCGGACGATGGAACACAGATGGTCATAGACAACGGTGCGGCAACATTTTTGCCTCTCGGCTCTTATATGGGCAAAAACACTATCCCTGCACTCATCCATAGCGAAACTAACCACGACCTTCGTCTTCACAGCGTCATTACCGGCGGACAAGCAATGGACGATACACTCATTGGTTTAAAGACGCTGCTCAAAACGTTTCCCGACTTACCTATCGTCGTTTGGATTAACCCATTCTTCGGCGACTTGGTGAAGAATGGGCAGCCTTTCAGCGAATTCAAAATCTACAAAGAGAATAAACATCGCCTTGAAGCCATCGTATCTATCCCACCGATTACGGATGCCCGTACTTTTGGTGAAGACCTCAAGGATGTACTGAACAACAGGCTTACGTTCGATGAATTTGCAGCGTCTGATCGCCCTCTCATGCAGCGTCACAGAATGAAGCGCTATTGGGAAGAAGCCTTCTCTGCAATGGATAACGCCTGCCTACTGGAGTCCTTTCATGGACAACCAGAGTGATATGAAGAAGCAGGAGGCTCATATGCCGCTAACTGCCGAAATGGTACGGCAGCAACTCATTCAGCGGCATAATCAGCCACTATCAGAAGATGATCCCATCCTCATGGTTGCGACCATGTTTGAGCTGTTCCTCACTGAATATGATGCAGTTTTACAAAAGCATCAGGGAGCCATTGAAACGTTCATGACTACCAGCTCACAATACTATGCTGACAAGGTTCAGCAAAGCACAGATGAGTTATTGAGCCGAGCGTTACAGGGAACCATCAGCAATAATATGGACGCCATGAGCGACTGCAAGAAGGCGATGGGAGATTTTTCTTCTGTGAATCGAACATACGCCATCGTCTCAGTCATATCGTGCACAATCACAATATGCTTGTTTTTGAGCTGGTTCTTCATGAGGGGGCAATAATGAGCACTGCAACACTCGACACGTTAAAAGACGAAGATCACGAGCGTCTTCTTGCTCATCTGGAACATGCTCTTGGCTCTGTCATCAGAGATGCGCTCGAAGATCCCACAGTAAGTGAAATTATGTTGAATCCAGACGGCAAAGTCTGGATTGATCGGTTCGGGAAGCCCATGAGCCATGAAGCGAATCTTACTCCACGTGAAGGTGAATCAATCATCTCACTTGTGGCAAGTTCGCTCAAACGCACTGCAAACCGGCGCAATACGAGCATTGCAGGTGAATTCCCCATTGGGAACCATCGTTTTCAGGGGCAACTACCGCCAAACACAACTGCTCCCATGTTCAGCATTCGCAAAAAAGCCGACAAGGTGCTTACACTGGACGACTATGTGACAAGCGAAACGGTCACTGAGGAAGTAAAAGCGATACTTGAAGAACAAATCATCAAGCGCCGTAACATTGTTGTCGCCGGCGGGACGGGTACGGGCAAAACAACATTGGCCAATGCAATCATTCACTCCATAAGCGCGCTCTGTCCGGATGATCGTTTAGTGATTCTTGAAGACACGTACGAACTGCAAAGCCAGAGCATTAACACTGTGCGCTTGAAGGCAACGGAAGAATTTCCCATGGAGTCACAGCTCAAGGACACATTACGTCTTCGGCCTGATCGAATTATTGTAGGTGAAGTGCGTGACGGTGCAGCGCTAAAGCTTCTGGAAGCATGGAATACAGGGCATCCAGGCGGCATCTCAACACTGCATGCAAACTCTGCATTGGAAACACTTGATCGCTTAGAAACACTTGTACAATACATCTCTGCAACGCCGTTACCAGGCGTTATTGGAAACGCTGTGGATTGTATTGTCTACATCACACATGCTGACACCAAAAGCTGTCGCAAAGTGACTGCTGTGCTGGATATTGCCGGTTACGATAGTTCCACACAGAAATATACTAAGGAATATCTTTACCATGAATAAACCTAATTTTTCCAAAACATTTTCATTCGGGTGGCATGTTTCCTTTGTCTTTTCATTAGCGTTTCTAGCATTCTTAGCCTCTCTTTTTATAGAGCTGGAAATACAAGGCATTGATTTAAGTTTTATTCCAATTCCATCCTCTATTTTGAGATTGCTATCTATTTTAGGACTTGCACTTGCAGGCATTCTTTTGATCGTTGGACGCTCTCCTATTGAGAAACCACCTTATTACCAAAGCCTTAGAGACTGCTATTGCGCTAAAATTATTCCTAAAGAAGCTTATAACACCCTCATTTTCGCTATTGAACAGGATTTCAACATACTTGTTGTTGGAGAAAAAAATGTCAGCACATGGAATTTTTCAAGATTAACTAGAGAAAGCAAAAGAATGACTCGGGTTAGTCCTGATAGAGCCATATTCGGTGATATTGACAGCAAAGTTTCTGCCCTAATGATGCTTAATGCATGGAAACCTAGAAAACCTAGTGGGCTTGCGACAATCACTGCTTCCTCAGCAAAAGATGGTCTGAAAGAACTTGAAGAAATTATTACAAATCAATCTGTTTCAAAAAGTGACACATTACAAAACGACATTGTAGAAGCTGTTGATCTTGTCGTTTTCATTACACATCCAGACAATCAACCTGAATTTTCTATCGGTGAAATCAGTCTAATCACAGGATTCGACCACGATACCCATCAATACATCACGGAGTGCCTTTACTATGAGCCGCAACAGTAATCTTATCAGTCTGGCAGGGCTAATGCTCCTGCTCGTTTTACCTGAGCTGTGTCATGCTTCGGCAGGTATCAGTGAATTTAACGGCCCGTTTGAAAAAGTAGTGGGCACCATTACAGGGTCTACTGGCCGCTGGATAGCTATCTTTGGCGTTGCAACAGCAGGCGGTATGTTGATCTGGAAAAAGGAAGACCCCATGGGCGCTTTTAAAATGCTATTAAGCGTTGTTTTTGGTGCTTCATTTATTGCCCTTGCTGCGAACATTACTGACGCAGTGTTTTCTTTCTCCGGAGCACTCTTATGAGTTCAAAATCAGAAGCACCAAAACGACGACTCATTCCAGTTCACCAGTCCTTGCATCGACACTTCCTTGTAATGGGGGCTGAACGTGATCTTGTAATGCTCTCAGCGCTCATAGCCATTCTCATTGGAATGGGTGGATTTACCTTCCCATCAGCAATTGTTGCAGCTGCGATCTGGTTTGTTTCGATTTTTATTTTGCAAGTAATGGCAAAAGCAGACCCGCAGATGTCACGCGTGTACCGCAGACATTGGGACATGCAGGATTTTTACGAAGCTAAGGGAACTCCTTGGCAGCGTATCGGTTGGAAAGGCTAACAGGAGTATGACGCATGATTGGCTTGATGGAGTGGAAACATAAAGACAAACGTAGCCTTGCAGACATGCTGCCGTACGGCGCAATGGTCGATAACGGCATCTTATTATGCAAAGATGGTGCGCTGCTGGCTGGTTGGAAATATTCGGGCAACGACACTGCGTCCAGCATGCCTGAAGAGCTGGCTGCTGTTAGCTCTCGTGTGTCCAACGCGTTAAAGGATATTGGCACAGGATGGTCATTATACGTCAATGCAGTGCGTTCTTCTGCTCAGGATTATCCACAAGCTGAGCGCAGCGCTTTTCCGGATAAAGTGACTCAAGCCATTGAGGCAGAACGTAGGAGCACTTTTGCTGATCACGGTGGTTATGTAACAGACTATACGCTCATGATTTCGTATCGTCCGGAGCGCAAAGCCGAAAAACTTAAAAAAATTGCATACGATCGTCACACTCCGGAACAGCAAAGGAACGATTTGGAAAAGGGGCTAATTCTTTTCAATAAGAAGCTTGTGGAGCTGGAAGAAACACTTGGTACTGTTCTTGATATGAAACGCCTTATGGACGTTGAAGTACCAACTGAGGATTCATCTGTTTGTATTTCCGAACTGCTGAGCTGCCTTCGTGAATATATTACGACAGAGAGAATGTCCGTAACCTTACCGGATACTCCTGTCTATTTAGATTCTCTACTTAGTGGAGCAGACCTGCTCGGAGGAATCCAACCACAGATTGGTAACCAGCACCTTGCTGTACTGTCTATTGAAGGCCTTCCGGCACAAAGCTGTCCGGCGATGTTTGCAAAGCTGGATACTCTCTCCGTGGCGTACCGTTTCTCAACCCGCTTCATTCTTCTTGATCAATTCGATGCGCTTTCTGAAATAGATAACTACCGTAAAACATGGAACCAGCTTAAATTTAAATTCATGGATGTAATGTTCAACAATCCGAGAGCACGGATGAACCGCGACGCTGCAATCATGACTGAAGATGCTGAACAAGCTGCAACAGATGTACAAGGCGGTGTTGTTGGTTCTGGCTTTTACACAGCAACCATCATTCTGCACGACAGTGAAAAGGAGAATCTGGAAGAAAAGGCAAGCATCCTCCGGCAGGAAATCAAAAAACTTGGCTTTGGATGCAGGCTGGAAGAAGCAAACGCTCTTGAAGCGTGGTTTGGCTCTCATCCGGGGAACATCTACGCCAACGTGCGACGCCCTCTAATCAACACGTTGAATTTAGCTGACTTTTTACCTCTTTCATCCATCTGGACAGGACGAGATGACAACCCTTGTCCATTTTATCCACCAGCATCTCCTCCGCTTATGTTTTGTAGTACTGCTGGATTTACGCCATTTAGGCTCAATCTCCACGTAGGCGATATTGGCCATACTCTTATCTTCGGCCCAACGGGTGCAGGTAAATCAACATTACTCGGACTGATTGCCGCACAGTTCCGTCGTTACCAGCAAGCAACGATCTACGCATTCGATAAAGGCATGTCCATGTACCCGCTATGCAGCGGCGCTGGTGGAACCCACTACGAAGTTGCTGGTGACAACTCTACCCTTGCTTTTTGCCCACTCCAACAGCTTGATTCCGATTCAGACAAAAGTTGGGCTGCCGACTGGCTTGCCACATGTTGCATCATGCAGGGGTTGGAGATCCTTCCGGAACATCGCAGCGCCATCCATGATGCATTGGTCTTGCTACAAGAAAAACCCAAAAAGCTCCGCTCTCTCACAGACTTTTACCACACTGTTCAGAACAACGAAGTGAAGGAAGCTATTCAGCACTATACTATTAGTGGCGCAATGGGTCGTCTGCTGGATGCAACAGAAGACAACTTAGGGCTGGCTTCATTCACTGTGTTTGAAATCGAAGAATTGATGAATCTTGGTGACAAAAACCTCATTCCTGTTTTGCTCTATATCTTCCGTAGAATTGAGAAGTCATTCAACGGGCAACCTTCATTACTCATTCTCGATGAGGCATGGGTTATGCTCGGCCATCCAGTTTTTCGCGAGAAAATCCGCGAATGGCTCAAGGTTCTGCGCAAAGCAAACTGCGCTGTTGTGTTGGCGACACAGTCCCTTTCAGACGCAAAACAATCTGGCATCATAGATGTCCTTGCCGAATCTTGTCCGACTAAAATTTTGCTTCCTAACGTCACAGCACGACAGGATACACAGCGTGACCTCTATTTCGAGTTGGGGTTGAACTCTGCCCAAGTCGAAATAGTAGCCGCAGCAACGCCAAAACGTGAATACTACGTGATGTCGTCTGAAGGGAACAGACTAGTTAATTTAGCGTTAGGCAATGTTGCCCTCTCATTCGTTGGCGCTTCAGATAAGGAAAGTATCGCGAGAATAAAAAAGCTGGAAGCAAAACACGGTACGGATTGGCCCGGCGTGTGGATGAGGGAGAGAATGTAATGGAGTCTAAAATGAAAAATATAACATTGATATGCTGCCTACTGCTAAGCAGTTTGCAACCTACTATGTCTTTTGCGCGCACAGTCTACTGTACCAATTGTTCTAACAAATTCATGCAGGCATTAGATCGCGTGACAAATGTGAATCAGCTTAAAGCACTTTGGAAGGAATACAGCGAAAGTGTCCAGCAAACTGCTCAGCAAATACGCATGGTACAGCAAAACGTCGAACAGTACGCAAACATGGTCTACAACACTGTTGCACTTCCTGCTGACACAATGAATCAGATGGTGAATGATTTTACTAGAATGTCCGGCTATGTGGAAAATATTTCAGCTAGGACAGGCGAAATCAACAGCATGAAAGAGCTGTACAACGCCTTCTACTCTAAGCAAGCCGCATTGCGCGGAATGGTGAATACAGCAGAAGGCACAAAAAACTACACTGACCGCTGGGATAGATGGTCAAGCGAGGTTGACCGGGCATGTGAAGCAACTTTTAAGCTCTCCGGAAATCAGCTCGCGGATCTACGCGACAACGGAGAGCTTGAAGCACACATCCGTGGCTTACTTTCGACTCCAAAAGGTCGAATGGAAGCAATACAGGCAGGTAACAAGCTTACTTCTATCCAAATTCAAGAAGCGCAAGCGACCCGTGCTTTGATGGCTACATATGTTCAACAACAAATGGCACAAATGCAGAAAGATGAAAAAGTTAAGCAGGTACAAGAAGAGGCAAAAAGGCGGCTTTTAAAGGTGGAGCCATTTCCCCCTTCTGACTACCCCGTAACGAGTAATAATTTTTAAAAGTTATTGCTAGTCACTGGGTAATCGGATTTCTCATCAAGACTCTGAACTTCATACGCACGTTTTCGTTGTTCCATTTCCTTTTCCAACTGAACAGACTGAGTTTCTTTGTCATTATTACTTTCAGTACAACCGGTCATAAGAGATACACTTAGTAAGATCAATAACGAAAGAGCGATAATTCTTTTCATATTTTTCTCCATCAGGATTTTTTTAATGAACAAGATGCCACAGGTCAAATTTATTTTTTTGTTATGGATAGTTATAGCGATAGCTATCTTGCTAGCAGACCCAACGAGTTCCTTGGCAGCATCACCCATGAAACCTACAAACGCTTTAGATAAAATAGGTTTCTTTTTCCAAAAAGAAACTGCTGCATGGGCACCAGTTCTGCAAGCTCATGCAATGAATTTATTTAAAGTCCTGCTCATTGGGAGCATTGCATGGATGGGAATTTCAGGGGTATTGAAACAAGAAGAAATGCAAAACATCCTCATCAGCTTTGTTAAATTATTGTTTCATGCCTCACTCATGCTCGCTTTGCTTAAGTACTATAAAGAATGGGCTAATATGCTTATTTCAGGATTATCACAAATTGCAGTTCATGAGTTGCGTTCTCCTGCTCTTGATCCACAAGCAGTCTTTGTTACGGGAATGAAATTAGTTTCAGCTGTTCTTGGAGAAATGAGTTTTTACAGACTCATTGATAACGTCGGGCTAATCATCTGTGCACTTGCAATATTACTTTCATTTGCACTTATCGCAGCTCAAATGCTTCTGGTTAAATGTGAAGCATACATTGTCCTAAACGCTGGAATCATTCTTTTAGGATTCGGTGGAGCAGAACAAACCAGAAGCTATGCAACAAACTTCATGCGATACTCACTAGGAATAGCCCTGAAGCTCTTTGTGATGCAATTGCTCGTAGGGATTGGTACATCATTCATCAATGAATTACCTACTGGCGATCTCTCCATGCAGGATATCTTTTTCATTATTGGTGTCGCAATCGTCCTTCTAGCCCTCACCATGAGTATTCCAGACATCGTTTCCGGTATTATTAACGGCTCTCATGTTTCTACAGGTTCAGCCATAACATCAGCGGCTTCAACGGTTGCTATGGGAACGATGGCAACAATGGGAGCAATGAAAGCAGGAGGATTTGGAGCTTTTGACGCAGGACAAGCAACGCGTGCTGCTGCTCAAATGGCAGACATCGATGGTGCTACGGGATTAGGCAAAGCAGGACACATAATGAAAACTCTTGGTTCAGGTGCTCTTTCAACCCGCACCCAAGGGCGCATGCAAAACATTCGCTCTGCTGTGGAAGGGAAAAAGGAACTACAGGACTTGATGAAAAGTGCCACACCAGATGCTCCTCCACCGACTACAGGGAACTCCCAATATGAAAGCCCTGCAGTCGATTTAACTACTAGTAACAAAAACAGTTAATAACCAACTCCACTGAAAGGCACACACTATGTCCACCTCCCAATACTTACGAGGCCGCGAAGAATGGCTTGAACGATACGGAAGTTACATCAAACAGAGACGTAACTGGCAGGTTGCTACGTTTTTAACGCTTTGTATTACGATATTGTCCATCAGCGGCAACGTAATCCAAGCGACACAATACAAAGTTGTGCCATACGTTATTGAAGTGGATCAGCTCGGCAAAGCTGTCGGGGTTCAACGCGCAACTGAGGCTACAACCATTCCTAAGCGGGTTATTCAGGCAGAAATTGCTAACTGCATCGTTAACTGGCGTACAGTAACCGCAGATTTAAGCCTTCAAGAACGCATGATTAAAAAACTTTCTGCTTTTGTGACCGGCTCTGCCAAAGGGACCATCCGCGGATGGTATCAGGCAAACAGTCCCTATGTGCGGGGGCGCGATATTCTTGTCGATGTCAAACTCAAAGGCATCCCTCTTCCCGTCAGCAATGAAAGCTGGCGAATTGAATGGGAAGAAACCATCCGGAACCATGCCGGCGTTGCTCTCGAAAGCAGTCTTTACGAGGCAACCGTCAGCATCCGCATAACTCCTGCGACAACAGATGCGTCGATAATGCAGAATCCGGCCGGCCTGCATATCACGGCTCTGTCGTGGAGTAAGCTTCTCGGCTCTTAACATCGCCTAATACATAACAATTCAGGAGACATACCATGAATTTGTCGAAACCCTACATTCTAGGGGGTCTGCTTTCGCTTTACCTAATTTCAGGGATTACGCCCCCTGTTTTAGCAGAGCAACTCCTTCAGAAAAGCCCGCCAGCGGTGACTTTACCACCGCTGGATCAACTTCCACCGCCGCAAAAAACGCAAGGGCTGGCGAACAAGTATTTTGCTCCGGAACGTACCGCGTCTTCCGATGCAGGACAGTACGGATACGTTGCAAACTCACCTGCTGATATCGGCGCAATGTACTTGGAGCCACTCCCGGAATTTCTCAGCAAATCAACCGTGAAGTTGATGCCAAAAGAGATGAAAGCTGTGGATCTTTCAACCCGCTGGATGAACCGGAATGTAGCTCCCTACATGAATAGTCAGGGCAAGCTTGTGTATACGTTCGGAACCACCCTTCCCACTGTTGTGTGCTCCCCTCTCATGGGAGCTGACATCGAGATGCAAGAAGGCGAACAAATACGTGATGTCATTCTCGGTGATACGGGGCGCTGGCGTTACAAAATTACAAAGTCCGGCATGGCTGGACGTGAACGTCTTCACGTCATCATTAAGCCAATCGACAATGGGCTGGTCACGACAGTTGTAATCCCCACAAGCCGCCGAGTGTATCACATCAAACTTGTGTCAGACGCAAAGAAATACACACCGTATGTGGGGTTTGCGTATCCAGATGAACAACGCCGCATCATGCAATTGCAGACTGCAAAACAAAAACAACAGCAGGCATGGAAAACAGCTCGAACAACCAAGGGCGCTTCGATTGATTTATCCACGCTGGACTTCGGGTACGACGTAACCGGAAAAGCACGCTGGAAGCCGCTGCAAGTCTACAATGACGGAACCCGCACCATCATACGTCTGCCGAAGGAAGCTGCACAGAGCGACCTGCCGGTACTACTGGTGCAGAAAGCCGGACAGGAAGCACTTGTGAACTACCGCGTCCGCACCAAAGGAAAAAGCACGAGTCTCATTGTGGATGAAATATTCGAAGAAGCCATGCTCATCGCGGGCGTTGGCTCCAAACAGCAAAAAATTGAAATCTCCAAGCAGGAGGAAGAATGATTTCTCAATCTCTACGCCGCACCGTACTGCTCACTCTGGCTCTGGCGCTGCTCTCCGGTTGTGCGACAAAAGCACGGGTTCCTTCCATGGATTCATGGAACTCCTACAACGGCATGGCCAACATTCCGGACGAAGCACAGGAAACACTGGCGCAGCTCACAGCACAGAAAATTGCCGACCGCTACCCTCCGGGCCGGACAACTGTCGGGCTGCACTACAAAGATGACTTCGGCGACCATCTGGAAAACGCGCTACGTGAGAAAGGCTTTTCCATCTCCGGAGATGAAGCGGACACGGATGTCCTCCAGTGCTCCTACATCATGGACAGCATCATCACATCGGAAACCGCAGCTTCTGAAGAACAGTCTGGCTACCTGCGGCTGAAGTTTTCAGACGGCTACAGCGTTGCTCATCTGTACACCTACTCCCCTGAAGCGGGCTTTGCAGAAAAAGGTGTCGCTACCAGCACAGAGGCATTCTTTGCGTTTGTCGGCTCACAAAGCGCGGTCATTGATACCGGCGAGGAAGAAGGCACAAAAACATGGGGCATCAAAAAAGGCAGCCTCAAAAAGCAACTTAAACACTGGGCGCAAAGTGCCGGATACCAGCTTGTCTGGAAGGCCAAACATGATTTCCAGATGCAGGCGGATGCCAGATTCAAAGACACCTTCACCGGTGCCGTTAAACGCCTTGTTACCCGCATGAACCGCACGGGGAATGCTCTTCGCGTGACGATTTACCAGCAGAACTCAGTTCTGGAAGTACGGGAGGATTAGTCATGAAGAAGATCTCTTTTCTTGTCCTGAGCATTGTCCTTCTCGGGTGTACCGCCTTCCTCGGGGGCTGCGCCCTGAACAGCGCCAGCGCACCGCAGACACGTATTCAGACGCAGGCACAGCAGGTTAAGCTGAACGTACAGCCGCAGACGGTCAATGTCGTGCATCAGGCATACCTCGGCGCTGATCCGGTCGAACTCAAAGGCGCAGGGCTGCCCTCTCTCTTTGAACAGCGCATCACTCTGCGCCGCTCCGGAACACTTCCGCAGCTCATCAATGCGATTCAGGAACTGGTGCCGCTCGGCATCAAATATTCCACGGACAACACTGCTGCCGGTGATGCAGAGTCAACATCCGCTAAAGCCGACACCATGACACTGACGTATTCAGGCACGGTAGAGAATCTATTCAACACCATCGGGCAGCACTTCGGCCAGAGCTGGGAGTACCGCAACGGCGTTGTGGAATTCTCCTACCTGCGCGTGAAGACATTCACCCTGTTCACTTCACCAAGTGAAATAGGATATGAAGGCGTCATCACCAACAAGACCGAAGCGCGTTCCGACGAAAGCTCCGGCTCCTCTTCCCAGACAGCACAGACAAGCAAGAACCGCTACAAGGCAGACATGTGGGTTGAATGCAAGACAGGCATCGAGTCCATGCTCTCAAAGCGCGGCTCTGTTTCCATGAGCAAGGCAAGCGGCACGATCACTGTCACTGACACAGCGCCGGTGCTTGACCGTATCGAAAAATACATCAGCAGCATCAACGCTAAGCTCGGCAAACAGGTCGCGCTGAGTGTGCATGTCTGGTCGCTGGAAATGTCTGACACAACCGACGCAGGACTAAACCTTAAAGCTTTACTTGAAACATCCGGCGTTAACGTTGTCTCCAGTGTTGTGAACCCGTACCAGCTTGTTGAAGGCGCAAGCACCCTCACAGCAACAATCCTCGGTAACGGCATTCTGTCCGGCTCTGAAGCGGTGTTGCGGGCATTAAAGCAGAACGGGCGCACTACGCTGCTCACCTCCGGCAGCGGCATCAGTATGAACAACCAGATCCTTCCAGTGCAGGTTGACCGCCGTATCGCCTACCTTGCCGGTACCAAAACAACCAGCACAAACGAAAGCACCAGTACCGAACTCACCCCCGGAGAAGTGACACCCGGCTTTGCCATGGGCGTTATCCCACACATCCTCGACCGCCGTCGTGTGATCTTACAGTGCAGTGTGTCGCTCTCTTCTCTCGACAAGCTTGTGGAGTTCTCCAGTAATGACCAGACAATTCAGCTGCCGCAAATGTCCACACGCTCATTTGCCCAGCAGTTCAGCATGAACATGGGTGAAACTCTGGTTCTCGGTGGATTCGAGCAGGAAAGCGCCACAGACTCGGAAGGGTTCAACCTACTGTCGGCCGGAGGCAGCTCCCAGAATGTTAAGCGCATCATCGTTATTACGGTCGAAGTAGAATCTGCCGGAGACCTCAATGCATAGCGTCAAACTCAACGGTAAAACCTATGCTGCCGGCCTGTGGTGGCAGACGCTCAACCCCGGAAAAAAGAAAGAGCAAATGCAGCACATCACGACGCGTGCTGCCAGTATTCCGGAAAGTAACTTCAACTGCGTTGCAATCCGGCGTGACCAATTCGGTCTGGGTAAAGCAGAAGGCAAGACTAAACATGTTCCTTCTCTTATCTGCGCTCTGGTCAAACGCTCCCATCCTACGTGGGTCGGGCGCATGCTACTTGAAGCCAGCAACGGTCAGCTTGTGTGGTGGGTGTGCGCAATAAAAAATGGGCGCATCTACGCTGACGGGGACGCTGTGTTCCTCAGTAAAGAAGAAGCTGAAAAGCGCCTTCAGGAACACAAGTCATTCTTTGACTGGCCCACAGACGCAACACTGGAAGCAGAGCTGATTGCAGAAGGTAAGCTTCCATATGAAGTGCTGACTGAAACAGTGGAGGAAACGCGAGAACAGCTCTCCGGACTCATCAAGCCGGCCGAGAAGCTGCGCCCACTCGAGCAGCGTTCGTTGCATCCTATATTCTACTGGCTGCTTCTTATTCTGCTCTGCGGTGCCGGCTTCAAAGCGTATGAAGAATATCACAGTGAACAGCTGCGTAAAGCCGCACGGGCGCAGCGTCTTGCTCTCGAGCAGACAGCAGAAAAAACTTTGGCTGAAATCCGGAACGCTCCGGAACAGTTCTTCAACCGGTACTGGCAATCGCAGCCACAGGCAAAGAAGGCCGCTCTTCTGTGCATCTCATCAATAAAGGGATTGCCGCTTTACAGCAACGGCTGGGAACTCTCCGCCGTCACCTGCACCAACGCAGGAACCAGCTGGAACCTCCTTTCCGAATGGCAGTACAGTCCGGCCGCAAGCTTCACGCGCCTGCCGTCTGTCTCTGACTCCGTCCGCCTTGGGAAAGACCCGAAAAAAGCATTCGCATCGAGCAGACTGACGCTGGCCGCAGAGCGCCCGCCCGCAGCGCTGATCACAAAGGCGGATGCACGCAGCAGGCTCTTTCAGCTCGCGGCAGCCGCAGAAGCCGTCGCATCACTTTCATGGAGTCCTCCGGAAGTGCATGTTGAAAAGCCTGTTCTCGGAAAGCCGGTAACGTTTCCGGCTCCATGGCAGAAGGCGGACTGGACACTCACGCGTGTTCCCTTCTCCGCCCTTGCTCCGGATGCACTTCCGGAACAGCTGAATGCAATACCGGGTGTTGTCATTTCATCCGTATCTTATTCCCGAAACCAATGGAAACTATCAGGAGAAATCTATGCAGTTCGTTAACTCACGGCCTGTCGCGCTCTGCCTGTGCCTTACGGCGCTGCTCTTTGCAGTTCCTGCAACCGGTGCAGAACAGCAGCCGGACTCTGCCCCTCCGGTCAAAGCACACCAGCAGAGTCGGGACATTCAGGAGCATTTTAAAGACGAAGAAGCTCCCCTGCCTCTTTTACAAACTGAAAAGCAGACAGAAGCACCGGCCGGCATTGTTCCGCAGCCGAAAAAACTGAAGCCGGAAACGCTGGAACATAGCGTTGCTGAAAAAGCGGAGCCGACCGCCCCGCTGCAACCGCAAGCACCTCCGGCGCTTCCTGTTCCTGTCATGAGTGAAATGGAACAGAAAAAGTCCAAACTCAGAATGCTGCGTCTCGACCTGCAAATTGTAGAGACAACACGGCAGGTCAAAGAAATTGAAAAAGAACTCCGCAGCTACAACCGCCCTGCGAAAAGCACCGTGCGGCGTGCACCTGCGGTCAAAAAGAAAGCTGTGGTTCCGCCTGTTGTGCTCTCTGTTCAGGGACTCGACACAAAACTGTCGGCAACACTGCGCTTTGAAGGAACGACACGCACTGTGTACGCCGGCGATACCGTAGGAAAGCAAACAATTTCCGCAATCACTAAAAACTATGTGCAACTCTCAGACGGCTCCATGCTCAGGTTTAAGGAATAAGCAATGCAAGAAGCTCAGAAAGTATCAATGCATAACGACACGCTGCCGGAATGCCTTCGGGGGAAGGTCATCATAGCCGACGGTGCAGTCTATTACTCAAACGATATTCCGGAAGACGACCACGAACTGCGCGCCGTTATCAGTTACGCCCGGCGTAAAGGAATTGAAGACACAAAACCTCTGCCGACAAAAGACTTTGCCAGATTCTACAACGAAAACAGCAAAGCTGTCAGTGAGAGTGAGGTTCAGGAAATGGGGAAAAACCTTATTCAAACAGCTCACGAGGCCGGCGCTTCGGATATCCACATAGCCGACCACGGTTCATTCAGCACCATCCGTACACGTAATCTGGGGATGATGGAGGACTCCGGAACACTGCCGGCCAAGGTCGGGGAAGACCTGATCAGAACCATCTACAACACCATGACACAGGGAGCCGACTCTTCTTTCAGTGAAACAGAAAGACAGGACGGACGCATGAAGCGAGAATATCTTCCGAAAGAAGTACATTCTGTGCGTGTTCACACAGAGCCTATCCAGTCTCTCATGGCATCCGGCGACAAAGGCACTTTCATGGCTCTGCGCCTGCTGTACGACATTACCGGCGTGTCAGGTTCACTGGAAGAACGCTTTACAGCTCTGGGCTACCTGCCGGAGCATATCGCTATTTTCCGCTACCTCAGCAACCGTTCCGGCATGACTATTTTCTCCGGCCCGACCGGCAGCGGCAAAACAACTGCGTATAAGCATTATCTGGAAAGCGGTGCTGACGAGAACAGAGACAAGGCGTTCATGTCCATTGAAGATCCTCCGGAATATCCAATGGAACGGGTCAATCAGGTGCACGTCGGCGGCCAGACGCATGACAGCTTCAAGCGCGCTATTGAAGGTGCCATGCGTTCAGACCCTGACTTCATCGGTATCGGCGAAATTCGTAACGGATTAACCGCCCTTGCCGCGCTTGATGCAGCTCAGACCGGACACAGCCTGCTGACTTCCATCCATGCCTCCAGTGCTCTTGATATCATCTCCCGACTGGCCGGCCTGTTGAGCGAAGCAGGAAAAGATCATCCGAGAGAACTCATCTGCGATCACTCAGTTTGCGCAGGGCTGGTTCACCAGCGCCTTGTGCCTATCCTTTGTCCGGAGTGCAAAATGCCGCTCACCGAGTACCGCGACATGGACAGGAACAACATTATGCGCCGTAAAAACCTTCCGGAGCCGGTGCTTAAGCGTCTGCTCAAGGCTGTAGATATGAAGAACCGCATGGAATCAATCTATATCCGCGGTGAAGGCTGCGAATACTGCAACAATAAAGGATTCCATAAACAGACTGTTGTTGCGGAAGTCATTGCGACTGACCATGCCCTGCTTACGCATCTGCGTAACAACGACTTCAGTAGCGCCCACAAGCACTGGACTGAGGAGCAGAACGGCAAAAGCTTTGTACAGCACGCTATTCAGCTTATTGAAGACGGCCAGCTCGACCCGCTTGAAACTGAAAAGAAGCTCGGCCTGCCGCTGAACTACGACAAGGTATTCAGCAATTACAGGCTTACTGCTTCCGATCTGGAGCAAATCTCCGGACAGGGAAACTAAGCTATGCTGAATCCGTCCATGGTAATGAAGCTGGCAGTTCTGTTCGGCTTCCGTCACAGCACACGGCGCAAAGTGTACCAGAAACTTTCTGCAATGACAGGCAACGGCCTCGGCCTTGAGGCAACTCTGCAACTACTGCATGAACGCGCGGCAGAGCACCGGCAGCTGCATGCCCTCATTCTGCAGGAAGCACACTCACGTATGCTCACCGGCGGAACGCTGGCAACAGCTCTTGAAGGCTCTATTCCCGAAGAAGAGTTCATGCTGATAAAAAGCGGCGTGAACAGCGGGGATATTCCTCATTCTCTGGAGTTATGCAGCAAGCTTATAGTTCTGAAAAACAAGATCAAGACCGCAGTACAGGAAGCTCTTTTTGAGCCAATCCTACTGCTCTGCCTGATCACGCTTCTGTTCCTCATCGTTTCCCGCGTTGTTGTGCCGCAGTTAAGCCTCATTACCGACCCGTCAACGTGGAACGGCGCAGCTGCTGCAATGTATCAACTGTCAGAATTCATTGATTCTCCGGTCGGCATTATCATTCTGACGGGCATCTTCGCCCTGCTGGTCACAGTGTTCGCTACGCTTCCCTCATTTACGGGCAAAGCACGGACTGTCTGCGACCGTATCGCCCCGTGGTCAATCTATCGTCTTATCCACGGAGCAATATGGCTATTCACACTGGCCACGCTTCTCAAAGCAAGCATACAGCTAAACAACATCCTTGAAGAAGGTATTCGCTCTTCACAATCAAGCCCATGGCTTAAAGAACGTCTGCGGGCAGTTCATGCCCAGCTTTCAATAGGTAAAAATCTCGGTCGGGCATTGCTCGATGCCGGATACAACTTTCCGGCCAAGGATATCGTCGAAGATTTATTCATCTACGCCGAACTGCCGGGGTTCCATGAACGCCTCTACTCCATTTCTGAAGAATGGCTGGAGGAAGGCATAGAGCGCATCCAGTACACCTGTAAGACACTAAACCTTATTCTGAAGCTCAGTATCGGATTGATCATCGGATTTATTGTTCTTTTCACCACCACTTTTTACCAACAACTCGGCAACATTGCCGGATAGGAGCAACATATGTTTACCCCGGAAGAACAAATTAAACACATTGAAAATTACGAAGACCTGCAGCGCCGCCAGGGTGGCTGGACAATGGTTGAGATTGTTATCGCGTTAATTATCGGACTAGTTGCACTTGCCAGCATTGGATTGGGAGTAGCAAGCGCACTGGAAAACATGAAAATCGGCGATACAGAAAGTGAAATCTCAACGCTACGTATGCAGACGAAACAGCTTTACAAATCCTCTCCAGACTACACAGGGCTGAACAACGCCATTGCGGAAAAAGCAGGTGTTATTCCTGACAGCATGCTGAAGAGCAACGGCATCCGTAACAGCTGGAACGGCAATGTAAGCGTGGTTACAGGCGATGACCCGAACACATTTGTTCTTACTCTTGAAGCAATCCCGCTCAATGCCTGCGTAAAACTGGCAACCTTCCAGAACGGTTCATGGAAAGAAGTTTCTGTTAACGGCAGTAGTATCAGTCAGGATAATATTGTCTCTGAAGCGGCCGGACAGTGCGATGATGAAAACACTCTCGCCTTCACTTCCGACTAGGTTTCACCATGCGTCTAAGTGAAATCTCATTTTCCAATATCCTGCTGTTCAACTCAGGACGCTTCGTATTCATCAGTGAACAGGATTTCATTGAATACAACGCCGACGATGAGCAGCTTAAAGAGGATGTGGCTTCGCTGGCTCAGGCCATTGCACAGACACGGCAGGAGAACGAGCAGGCACGCTCTTTCTCTGTTGCCGTGGAGAACTACAACTATAACGTTGTCTGCATTGAACGCAGCAAGCCTGAAGACACCATATTCACCATTACCAAGGGGGAGCCGATCATTCAACTCCCCGAAAATGCACCGGTAAGTCTCAATAACCTGAAGTTCTCGGATATCCTTCTGCATAACGGGGAAGGAACCTACATGCGCGGTCTGCAAGGGTTCGACAGGCAGGTTCTGTCGCCTCCTGAAGAAGTGCACGGCGAAATTGAAGAACTCAGAGACATTGTCAATGCAGAGTTTGAAAAGCACCACCGGCGCTCGTTCCGGATTGAGTTTAAAGAGCGATCCTACAGGGTTTCCGTCTTTGACGGCGTTGCCAGCGGGAACGGTCACGCATTCTCACTGCGTAAAGGTGTTGATGCAGTGCCTGATCTGGAAACACTCGGTATCCCTAAAGTGCTTACAGACTGGCTTATCAACCCCAGACAGAAAAAAGGACTCATTCTGTTCTCCGGTGCTCAGGCTTCCGGAAAAACCACTTCTGCTGCGTCCTTCATCAAGAAGCGTCTGGAAGAGTTCGGCGGCCACGGACTGAGTATTGAAATGCCCGCAGAAATGCCGCTTGGCGGTAAGCATGGTGAAAGCGGTAGTTGCTGGCAGTGCGATCTTGAAAGTGAAGAGGAGTTAAAACCTGTTTTACAGGTGTCCCACCGTTCAACCGCCGACATTATCTTCATCGGTGAAGTGCTCGGCCGAATCACAGCAAGTGAGCTGCTCAGGATCAGCCTCAGCTCAAACAGGCAGATTATTGTCAGTACCATCCACGGCACCAGCATCTGCGCTGCGCTCGACAGACTGCTGACATGGGCGCGGGAAGAACTCGGCGAAGCTGCGGCACTGAATCTTTCTGATTCTCTGCTTGCAGTTATCCATCAGGAGCTTGTCCCGTCCGATGACAAAAAGAGCTGGAAAGTGACCACGCCGGAGTTCCTTCTTCTGTCTGACAAATCCCAGAACATCCGTTCTGTCATACGTAAAAACGATCACTCCGCGTTGCAGGACATCATTCTGGAGCAGGAAAACAACGTCATGTTCTCTAAATCAACGGAGGATATATGAAGGCACTGGCTGTGCTGACGTTCCTTCTCGGTGTGCTTGCCCTTACGCAATCCATCATCCCTTACGGGCAAGACCAGGATGCTGATAACGCAATGGCGACCAACTATGCCGTCTACCGCAATCAGGTCATTCACTATGCAGTGAAGCATCCGTCCAGCACCGGAATACTCTCTACAGCCGCGCTCGGCCTACCAGTTCACTGGCGGGCTTTGCGCGACTGGAAAAACCGCATCGTCGGCAATCACGTCTACGTCTACGGCGAAGCCTCTGCATACGAGGCCACAGCTATCCAGTCTCTCTTTAAAGGCAGCTTTGCCGTCGGAGTTAAAAAAGCCGGACGACTGGAATCCATCAACGGCTCCGGAACAGCGCTGCCCGCTTTTATTCCGGAAAATAACATTGTCACTGTCATTATACGGAGGCCGCATGTCCACCCGTAATCCACAGCAACCAAAACCGCACAAGGAAGCAGGCTTCACCCTGCCGGGCGTGCTGGCCTCAATCATCATATTTTTGATGATGCTGCCTATGCTCACCCAGCTTATTGATGACAGCCTTGAACGGATAAGGCAGCGGGCTGTAGCAACCCACCTTTCCAGCGTTGTGGCGGCTGTCTCCAAGTACACCAAAGAACACTACGCGGAGCTGGCTGCCACAGCTTCTGCAACTCAGGGTACTGAAGTAGATTTCGCCACTCTCCGGACGGAAGGTTTCCTCACGGATACGTTTAACAGCGTCAACCCTTGGGGGCAGACATACAAAGTATTCGTTTTTGAGCCGGCACAAGGCTCGTTGCAGCCAGTAGTGCTCACATACGGCGGCCGTACATATTCACCGGACAGTCCCAAATTCGCCAACACAACAGTACCGGCAACAGCAGCGCTTTCCGGCGGTGATGCCGGCTTTATTCCGACAGGCACACTACCTGGTCAAAGCAACGAAGAGTTACGCGGAATTTACAGTGGATGGGTCTTTCCCCTTGCCGGCACCAACGTTCCGGTACCGGAACCGGGACACATCGGGGCAATGGTCTTCATGGACGACAGAGATATCCGGCAGGACTATCTTTACCGCTTTGAAATACCGGGCAAGCCGGAACTCAACGAGATGTACACCGAACTGGACATGACCGACCACGCCATACGCAATGTTGATGAAGTCCAGTTCACAAAACACGACACGCTGCCGGCAGACTTCTGCAACTCTCCGGAGGATGAAGGCCGCGTATTCCTCCACAACGATTATGGCCTCTATCTTTGCCGCGATCAAAAAGCGCAGACCGTGGCAGACACTGGCAATACAGATCTTGTTCGTACCACAGCGCTTGCTGCAAACGGCGACCGGTTCAAAAAGCCCGAGTGTCCTGAAGGAACCAACACCGCACCCGCAATCTTTGTCAGTCCAACGATCGTTGCCGAAAAAGCGCTGGCAAAGCCAATTGTCACATTTCAGTCATGGTCACTGGACTTAGGCGATGAATGGGAAGTGAAGCTTCGAGTCAAAACTGACGAGGATGAAGGTTATCAATTCCCGACTTCAAACTATGCCCGCATGAACGTGCAGACCTTCTGTGCCAAGGAAGCAAATAATTAATTACATTTAATCATTTGGAGAAATTGTAATGAAAAAACGATTCGTCAGGATTTCAATATATGTACTTGTCACGCTGGCAATCACCTTTGCCGTCTCGTTTGCAAACGCTGACGACGCAACAAGCTTCAACCCCACGGCTGTTACAGTAAAAGCAGAACCGACCGGACTTGCTATAGGCAGTGTGGTCGCTTGGCCACGTTCTTCTGTACCTAAAAATTACCTACGCTGTAACGGACAAAGTTTTTCCACCAGCTCATATCCTAAACTGTACAAAGCTCTCGGTAACAACAGAGTCCCTAACTATGATGGTGAATTTTTACGTGGCGCTGGTAACGGACGCGGCTCTGTGGGGTCAACACAGGGAGATGCGATCAGAAATATTAGCGGTGAATTTTGGGCCGGCAAATTCAACTCAAAGACCTCTACGGATGAGCGGACATACGTCATTAATGATGCAGAAGGTGCGTTTTCAATCAGTGGTTCATCCCGTGGAGGATGGGGCAGTCAAAGTGCCTGGCATTCAAGTTCTACAAAAAAAATACGATTTTCTGCCGATTCTCAAGTTCCGACGGCAGATGAAAACAGGCCACGCAACATTGCCGTTATGTATATCATCAGGGCTAAATAGGTAACCTTATGTCAGATACTCCAGACCCTCAAAGCTATGACCGCCCGAAGGTACGAGTCACCAAGTTAAATAAAAACTTGCTGTACGTAATATTCGCGATAGGGCTTGGCTTACTCATATTTCTTGCAATGGAAGTTGATCGTTCAACAACGAAAACAGTTAAAATGCAGGAAGAGCAAAATGCCCCAGCACCGCCAGACAATAAACTTCCTGTGGTTAACCCGGGTAACTCTGCTGGCCTAGCTATCCCAACGCCACAACCAGAACCTGCTAAAGACGAGTACCAACCTGAGCAAATAGTTGTTGTTCCAACATCAACAAGAAATCCAGCATTAGCTTTGAAAAACCGTGAGCTAGCAGAACTTCGCAAAATCAAATGGGAGCAATTGCGAAAAGCATACACGTCACCACTGGAAACTAGTTCGTCTATCCCTGTTATCAACGAAAAACAGGTTGTATCCGAAACTGCTGTGTCACAAAGCAACCTGCCCGAAGCAGCCCTTACTATCGTACCTCCTGCGGAAGGTATGAATATGTCCTCTATTGCAACGAATGAATCCTATGACCCTGCTGATCAACGCGACAAAGAGACGTTTCTTTCTTCTCGTTCCAAAGGAACAACGCAATGGACGCTGCCACATAGCCGAACAGCCGGCTCTCCGTTTGAGTTGAAAACAGGAGCCTTAATCCCCGGCATTATGCTCTCCGGAATCAATTCAGACTTACCAGGGCAAATTATCGGGCAAGTTTCTCAGAATGTGTACGCCACTGCAAACGAACAGCATCTCCTTATTCCGCAAGGCAGCAGGATGATCGGCGTGTACGACTCTCGTATTGTTACAGGCCAGTCGCGTTTGCTCATTGCATGGAACCGCATTGTGTTTCCAGATGGCTCGTCCATCACGCTTGGCTCTATGCCGGGCGCTGACATCGCTGGGTATAGTGGAGTTGAGGACGAAACCAACAACCACTACCTCCGCATCTACGGTTCTGCTGTCATCATGAGCGTACTTTCTGGCGTCAGCGCTTATGCTTCTGACACCTTCAAAAGTAGCACCGCGCAAAACGACAAACCATCCCTGCAGGACGAATTAGGCTCTGCTCTCGCCAGCCAGCTCGGGCAAACCAGTTTAAAGGTGCTGCAAAAGAATCTGAACATTCAGCCCACACTAACCATTCGCCCTGGAAGCCATTTCAACATGGTTGTCATCAAAGACATTGTATTTCGCGCTCCATACACCAACTGGAGGTAACGCATGAAAGAACAATCATACGGACTCCACGAGAAAAGAGAAGGACGTTCCGGAGCATGGCTCTATGTTTATCTACTTGTGCTGCTCTGTCTGGTACTCTTCGCCATGAGTATTGCAACACAGGAAGTTGCAGCAATGTACAGACACCATGAAGCACTCGGCGCGCCTCTTTTTGGTACGTATTACACCCCATGGAATATCATTATTTGGGCAAATCAATTCCCGCAGGCACAGCAAGCTATTGATGCTGCCACGCAGAAAGGGCAAGTCGCATTTGCGCTGCCGCTAATCCTTATATTTGGCATCTGGCAACTCTTCATGCACTCACCAAAAATCTACAAACTGTTGCACGGTTCTGCACGGTGGGCAAAGAAAAAGGATATTCAGAAAGCAGGACTCTTCGCAACAGAAGGCGTGTATGTCGGCGGATGGGAAGATCCTAAAACACAAAAGTTACACTACCTGCGTCACAATGGGCCGGAGCATGTTCTTGCGTTTGCACCAACCCGTTCCGGTAAGGGCGTCGGCCTTGTACTCCCTACTCTTTTGAGCTGGCTCGAAAGCGCGATCATTCTCGACATCAAAGGAGAAAACTGGGCGCTAACATCCGGTTGGCGTCAAAAACAGGGGCAGCGCGTTCTGCGCTTTGAACCAACTGATAGTAAAGGAACTGGTGCTCGCTTTAACCCGTTGGAAGAAATTCGCCTGCATACAGCACACGCTATTCCTGACACACAAAACATCGCCAGTATGATCGTTGACCCTGACGGCAAAGGATTAAAGGATTACTGGAACAAAGCCGCATTCGCCCTGCTGGGTGGCGCTATCCTTCATTGCCTGATTGAGGTTCGCAGAAAAGAAAATAGGACTGCCACACTAAGTGACCTGTCCCTCATGCTTGCTGATCCGGAGAAAGAGAATGCAGTACTCCTGCAGGAGATGCTCATTTTCGATCACGGCAAAATACTGGAAGAATTTTTAGGCGCGAACAAGAGTGAAGCTGATGCCGTGCATATCTTCATTGCTTCTTCAGCCCGCGAGATGTTGAACAAAGCGGAAAACGAGCTTTCCGGCGTTGTATCCACCGCAGTTGCAAATCTGGCTTTGTACCGTGACCCCATCGTTGCCGCCAATACCGCAGCATGCGATTTCAGAATCAGCGATCTTATGAATGGAGATTCTGCCACGTCGCTATACTTGGTTATTCGTCCTTCAGACATCGATCGCTTGCGCCCGCTCATCCGTCTTATTCTTAACATCATCCTACGCCGTTTAACCGAAGAAATGGAGTTTGCAGAAGGTCAATCCGTTGCAGGTTATAATTACCGCCTCCTACTCATGATGGATGAATTCACATCGCTCGGCAAACTAGAAATCTTCGAGCGCTCTCTCGCGTTCATGGCTGGTTACGGCCTGAAAACGTACTTCATCGTGCAGGATTTAACGCAGCTTCATGCAGCGTATACCAAAGACGAAAGCATCATGAGTAACTGCCACATCCGCATAGCCTATGCGCCGAACAAGATTGAAACCGCAAAAGTCCTTTCCGATATGACAGGAAAAACGACCATCGTTACGCGCAAAACATCGCTCTCCGGAAACCGTTCCGGTCATCTCGGAAGAGCAAGCGTAAGTATGTCTGAAACAGGTCGCGCGCTCCTTACACCTGACGAGTGTATGCGCCTTCCTGGTGCCGTCAAAGACGGCTCAGGAAAAATTGTTGAATCTGGCCACATGCTTCTATTTCCGGCCGGCTTCTACCCCATCTACGGTAAACAAATTCTCTATTTCCTTGACCCGGTATTCTCGCAGCGCGCCCTTGTGCCAACACCTGCAATGTCAGACAGAATTACTGAAACGCCACAGGAACGAGAAGCACGAGAGGAGCAGCTGCTTGTTTATGACGTAAACGCAGCCGCACAATCAAAAGTGTTGCCAATTACTAATTCTGACTCCGACGAATATGATTTTGAAGAACCGAATTTTGATGGTGAAGAGCCGGACTTCGAGGAACCAGACTTTGAAGAGCCTAGCTTTGACGAACCAACTTTCGATGAACAGGAGTCCGCATGAAATGGTTCATAAGGCTTGTCATACTTACCGGACTATTCGCTGCAGCGCACAATGCCGGTTATCGCATTAACACAACACGCTCGTTGCCTTTCGGAGTCTATAAGACTGTTGCTGAACCACCAAAGCGTGGAGATTTAGCAAGCTTCTGCCTTTCTCCGGAAAACGAATATCGCGAGCTGGCAGAAGAACGAAATTACCTTGGCTCCAGCTCATTATGTCCTTCCGGCCGGAAGCCTCTTTTGAAGAAATTAGCCGGCACAGCAGGAGACATCATAACTCTGCATCCGGACGGGATTCAGGTGAACAGCAAGCGTTATGCACTCACGATTAAAACGCATGACAGCAACGGACGACCGTTACCACGTAGATTGAAGGCTGGCATCATTCCGGCCGGCAAGGCGCTCATGCTCTCAACGTACAATCCAAACAGTTTTGACAGCCGATATTTTGGACTTGTAGACGCAAGGACGCTCCACAAAGTCATCCCGATTTTCACCTTTAACTAACTGGAGTTTAGTCATGACAACCAAGAACAACTATTTACACGATGCCGCTATGCAAGCCGATAAAGATGCTACTGAGCTGTCGGAGTTTAGTGAAGGAGTTCCTGTTGACCCGGATGTTGCTGAACACATGGGCGCGTTTGAAGAAGTAGCACTACTCTTTGCAGATATTGATAAGCCTATCGACCATGATCTACTTGCTAAAACCATAAAAGAAGTGGGGATTAAAGATCATGACGTCTAAGAAACCGTTCCATCAGGAGTTTGCAGAACAAATAATTGAAGACCTGAAGCAAGGTACAGCCCCGTGGCAAAAGCCGTGGAAAACTGGTGAATTTCACCCGCCATTTAATCCTGTTTCCGGTACTGTCTACAGTGGCGTAAACTTTGTTTCCCTCGCTCGCTCGGGTTTCAACGACCCGCGCTTTGTAACCTTTAATCAAGCCAATAAAGAAGGGTGGCGCATTAAAAAAGGGTCAAAAGCCCGCCCTGTAGTCTTCTGGCAATTCACAAAAGAAGTGGATGCAGTTGATGATGACGGAAAACCTATTCGAGACGATGAAGGCAAGACAAAGAAAGAAGAAGTGCGCTTAGAACGCCCTATTCTTCGCTTTGCCAGTGTGTTTCACGCCACACAAATTGACGGCATACCTGAATGGTCTGGACGGGATGTTAGCTGGAATCCGCACGAACGCAGTGAAGCGATTCTCGAAGGCTCCGGCGCATCTATTACCCACGACCAACGCGACCGCGCATTCTTCTCGCCAACCTTCGATGAAATCAAACTACCGCCTAAAGACAAGTTCGACAGCCAGAGCAAATACTACGCAACCGCCTTGCATGAGCTTGGTCACTGGACAGGGCACGAAAAGCGTTGGGACGGCACAGAACGTCCTTTTGGACCAAAGGGAACTGAGGAGTATGCACGAGAAGAACTCAACGCAGAAATCGGCAGTTGGATGACTGCAATGGAACTCGGCCTTGAGTACAATCGCGGTCAGCATCTTTCCTACGTAGACAGTTGGGTCAAGGTTCTGGAGAAAGATCCTTACGAGATTATGCGCGCTTGCCAGACAGCAGAACGCATAAAAGGTCACATGCTGGGCTTTGAGAAGGGAATCAGGATGGAAGAGCAACTGGATAAAAACATTGAACTGGAGCGGGATGAAGGAACGCACCCAGCAGTAAAACATAAGCGCTCTGCCGCTGAACAGAAAGAGGCAAAAATATATCTGGACGTTCCATATGAGCAAAAACACCTTGCCAAAAAGCACGGTGCTAAATGGGACAAGGAAGCTAAGAAATGGTTTGCTCCTGAAGGTGCCGACACGGAAGCGCTCAACAAATGGCTTCCTAAAGAGCAAGCGCAGGACGCTGATCTCTCCGTTCCAGCTCGGTCGGCTGAGAAGAAACTCGCCGAGACTAAAACTTACTTAGCCGTTCCCTTCTCTGAAAAGAATGCTGCCAAAAAGCTTGGTGCTAAATGGGATGGTCGCAAAAAGAGCTGGTATGCTCCTGAAGGCACAGAGATGAACGCTCTCAGCCGATGGCTACCAAAAGGAAAACATCAAGAAGCAAAATCTCAAATGTCTCCAGAGCAAGAGTTTAGCCAAGCGCTCCGTGATGCTGGTCTTATTATGGAAGGTCTTCCCATTATGGACGGTAAACTGCACCGTGTTCCAGTCGAAGGCGGCAAGACTACTTCTAAAGACGGTGCATACACTGGTTATCTCGACGGACGCCCTGCTGGCTTTATCGAGAATCACAAAACCGGATTCAAAACCAACTGGAAAGCCAACGGACACAAGCTTTCTCCGGAAGCTATGGCCGATATAAAAGCAAACGCAGCAGCTCGCCAACAAGCGCGTGATTTTGAGCGCAAAGAGATGCACGAACGCGCTGCAAAACGTGCCTACGCTAAGTGGCGCAATGCCAAAGGTTGGGCACCAGACGATCAGCCATATCTGAAGAAAAAAGGCGTGAAGAGCCACGGAGTGAAAGTGGATGCCCAAGGCAATTTGCTCGTACCTGGTCGCGACACAAACGGTCGCATACAGACACTGCAAACCATTACGCCAGATAAAAAGCTACTGGAATCCGGAGGCGAAAAAGCCGGTGCTTTCCACATCATCTGCCACTACGGCGATATTTTGCCTAAGCAGCCCCTTCTCATCGCTGAAGGCTATGCGACCGGTGCCAGTATCCACGAAGCCACACGCAAACCTGTAGCAGTCGCCTTCGATGCTGGAAACCTCGAGCTAGTGGCAAAGCGTTTAAAGCAAGCTTATCCGGATTCGCGCATCGTAGTTATGGCCGACGACGATCATAAGCAATCAAACAATCCTGGCGTAAACAAAGCTCGTGCAGCAGCTCAGGCAGTTGCCGGCAGCGTTGTAGTTCCACAGTTCACTGATGCTGAAAAAGTAAAGGGACTGACGGACTTCAACGATTTGCACCAAGAACGCGGCCTTGACGCACTCAAAGTTGAGCTAAACGTCGGTATCCGCAAAGCGCTTACGCAGAAGCAGGATAAAGCTTTAGCTGTCTAATCCTAGGGAGCTTCGGCTCCCTTCACTTCCTCTCTACTACACCTACATTTCATAGGATAAATATATGCGACTCTTCATAGCTGAAAAACCGTCTCTTGGCCGCGCTATTGCTGAAGGACTCGGCAACGGGAAAAAACATGAAGGCTACATCACTTGTGGCGACGACACCGTCACTTGGTGTTTCGGACATCTGCTCGAGTTGGCAAACCCTGATGATTACAATCCGGAATGGAAAAAGTGGGACGCCAAGGCGCTCCCGATTATTCCGGAACAATGGATGTTGAAACCGCGTAAAGGCGTTTCCAAACAGCTCAACGTCATTAAGAAACTGCTGAAGAAAGCTGACGTTGTAGTCAACGCCGGTGATCCGGATCGCGAAGGCCAGCTACTCATCGATGAGGTGCTCGAGCACTTCGGATATGCCGGAAATACACAACGCATCTGGCTTGCATCTCTTGACGAAAAATCCGTTGCTGCAGCGCTAAGTTCGTTGAAGGACAACCGCGACTACGCGACACTTTCACAGGCAGCGCTGGCTCGTTCCAGAGCGGATTGGCTGACCGGCATCAACGCGACACGCGCAATGACACTTCTCGGCCGCTCAAAAGGCATGCAAGGCGTGCTGTCCCTTGGCCGAGTCCAAACACCAACGCTAAACTTGATTGTTACACGCGACAGAACGATCGCTAATTTTAAGTCACAAAAATACGCGGTCGTGCAAGCTACACTGAATCACGCAGAAGGTTCCTTTAAAGCGCAGCTACAGCCCTCTGAAGACATGACAGGACTCGATGAAGAAGGTCGCTTAATCGACACAGCAAAAGCTAAAACGATCGCTGCAGAAGCAAAAGAACAGCAAGGAACGATCATTGAGGCGACTGCACAGAAAAAGACCGTGCATCCACCGTTGCCGCATTGCCTGTCCTCTCTGCAGAAGACTGCTTCAGCAAAGTTCGGCATGTCGGCCAAAGAAGTTCTGGATATTGCGCAGCGGCTCTACGAGAAAAAATTGACGACGTACCCGCGCTCTGACTGCCGTTATCTTCCGGAAGAGCAATTCGACGATGCTGGACGCATCCTGCAGGCGCTCTCTTCTACTCCGGTCTTTGAAGAAGCAAATCCGGAGCTGAAGTCGAAAGCGTGGAACACAAAAAAGGTAACAGCGCACCACGGCATCATTCCGACAGGACAAGTGCCGGCTGATCTTCCGGACGGAGAAGCAAAACTCTTCGAGCTGATCAGCACGACCTACGCCCTTCAGTTTCACTTACCACGCACATATGAAGCGAAAAAGATCATCGCCGAAATCGCCGACTACACATGGGCAACCACCGGCCAGACTACACTTGATGCCGGCTGGACAAAGTTCGACAAGCAACCTGAAGAACAGCCACTGCCGGCAGTTCAGAAGGACGATGAAGTTTCCTGCGTGGAGTCAAAAGTTGATCTGAAACAGACAAAGCCCCCTGCAAAGTTCACAGAGGGCACACTTATCGCGGCTATGGCCAGCATCCACCGCTTCATTGATGATGCAGAAGCAAAAAAAACACTGAAGGAAAACGAAGGGATCGGCACCGAAGCCACACGCGCCGGTATCATCGAAACGCTAAAACAGCGCGGCTACATCAAAGCCGATAAAAAAAATCTGATTTCGACAGACCTCGGCCGGAACATCATCGCACTGACTCCAGAGCAATTGAAAGACCCGATTACAACAGCACTCTGGGAGTCCCGCCTGAGCGCCATTGCCGACGGCTCAGAGCAATTCGACACATTCATGGCCGATCAGGCTCACTTGCTACCGGTAATCATCACCCCCATCACCGAATCCGCCGGCGCTGGCCTTCAAGGCCACCCTTGCCCTGAATGCGGTAAAGGCTTGCGTCGTCTTCCATCGAAAAAGGAAAAGGGCAAATTCTTCTGGGCCTGCTTCGAGCACGACAAGCCTGTCTTTCTACCAGATGAAAAAGGAAAGCCTAGAACACGCAAGCCGAAAGCAAACCTTCCAGAAGCCCCTTGCCCCGAAGAAGATTGCGACAAAATGATGCGCCGTTTCGAATCAAAGAAAAAGAAAGGCAAGTTCTTCTGGGTGTGTGCGGATAAAGAACATCCGCTTAGGAGTGATGATGACGGTAAGCCTGGTGTGGCGTTTGGGAGGTAGGGAGTACCTTACAACCTACTCTCAATAAAATTCGCTCGACATAACAATACAAATTTTAATACTAATTAGGAGAATTAAATATGTCTCGTGAAGACGTAATCGCGAATCATGCAGCCCTCCAATCAGAAAAGGCAATAACACAAAATGATGATTTTTCAGGATGCCCCACTTGCTCTGAAGAAGTAATCTTTGCAATGGAAGACTCTTTTCATCATTTTTCTATTGGCTTACGTACTATTTTGCAATGTCTGAATTTAGCTGAAATGCAAGGATACATCCCACCTTTACCAGATGAATGGTGGAATGAAGTTGCTAACCGCCACAATTTTTTTCCCATACAGCGAGAATAGACACAATGAAGCTTTTTAAAGCCAATATTACTGACGACAAAGCGTATCAAATTTCTCAAAATAACTTCGAGTTCCAGACACGTCGCCGTACACCAAATTATCAAAATAGTGGCGGCAAAGCAGTGTACTATGCAGTATGCCCTGCCTGTGAAAATCCAATACAAATAATTGGATTGTACACTCCATCAAAACATACAGAAAAACCCTTCGGAAAACACGTAAAAAAAACTATTCGCAAGTTGGCTCAATATGATCAATTGGCATACGACTTTTGCCCATACGCCTCTCACAAGCTAAGTTTAAATAAAAATCAAACGAGAGAAAAAATAACTGACCGTGAAAAACGGATGTTGAATCAACTAGTTGAACACTTTGACCAGGTGGCATACATCTTTAAAGAACAAACAGGTATATATCTTTCAAAAAAACTCGCTACAGATATGCTAACAGCATACAAGGCTGCAGAGGGGTATCTGTACCAAGGAGCGAACTTCTTGAATGTTCCCTGGATGTTTGCTTACATGTCGAACAATCAAAAACTTTGGGGAAGGAAAATAACCAACCCAGAGCTGAAAAAATTAATTGAATCTGCAAATTCAAACATATCTTTCAATGAGAACGGTGTGCTAACTACCAAAGCATATTCAGATATTAATTTTTGGTTTACTGACCATCAAAGAAAAAATGATGCTAACGGTGACCTTCTAGAAACTATGAAACTTGTTATTTCAGAGTCTTCAAAAAACATTGTCACTAAGTTGATCGAGTTCGATCACAAATTCTTCCAGTCACTTCTCCATGTGCCTGACGAAAAACGTCCTCGTAAAGAAGAACTGGTACCTCTCGCTCGAAACATTTTAGGATCATTGCTATAAGCTAAAAATTTCATGAGAAAGTCATGGCACTCCCCAATTAATGATGCCCCCAGTTTCAACATGAAACTGGGGGCTTTTCGGTCGTTTAATTTTGACTGACATGCTTGCACTTTTATCTATTAACAACCTAATAATGCTTTAAGGTCAACTTGCGGAGGAGTTTCTTCATACTCTTGCCGCTCTGTACGGCTTGCATCTCGCATGGAAATTACCCGAACTACATCATTATCACGCATTGTTGCAGTCAGGTGTACTAGTCCATCTTGATACTCGGTAAGCATACTGAAACGTTCTTCTTCATTTCTTTCGTAAACTTGCCACAAAGCACCTTGTTGCAAAAGAATCCATGCTTCTATTAAATCGACAGCACAACTTAAACTATACCCATGCTTTGCAATATTTGTATCCTCTTTTTCTGGGTCATACTCCACAGAAGTAACTCCTGGAATAAAGCGGACATTCTGGTCGCACATATTTCCTCCCAATATGAACTAAGTAAAAAAATGAGTGCTATTTATGCAGTAGATTGTTTGACATTAGCCAAATCTCAAGGTTGACGTTGCGAGCAAATGATGTTGGCACTTCACTGCCAAGCACTCTCACATATTAAAAAAGTAGAGCTAACGCATACAGTAAAAATATTACTTGTTTTCAGACAACTACCGACAGTTCATATTTCCCCAAAAAGTTTCCATCACTTGAAGTGGAATCGGATATCTATATTTTCTACAAGCGAGAAGAACTAAAGGAACATAACCCAACAGTACTGCAGAAAGTTCTTCATAACATGATGTTGCAGAACATTCTTTTTTTAAGAGTTTTAAAAGTTCTTTTTTATCGCTTTCTAAGGGAATAGAAGTTAATGAAACACCGTGCACAGCACTATTTATATATATATTCTTCTCTGTTTCTTTGTCAGGAAACCAGTATTGCATATTACAATGTTCAAGATACTCTTTACAAAATTTAATAAGATCGTTGTAACAGTTTTCATATCCAAAAGTAGCAGTAAACATCGCTAGCATTGGATAAAAAATGCTACTTCTTGTAACATCTTTGTTGTATGACAACTCTCTTTCTAATGGATGAAACAATAAATCTTCATATCTTTTAACCTCAGAGGGATAGCGCTTGCAAAGCAAGTAATTATATTTTGAACACACATAAAGCTCTGTAATCCAATCCTTCACAAACTCAGTATTATCTTCTGAAAGAGATAAGAAAAAAATCATAAGAAAAAAATCTATAGATTGATCATCGCTATATGACAAAAGTAGTGTGCGATTATTCACAATTAATTTTTTTAACATCTCCTGTATTTCATAAACTTTACAATCAATTTTTTTATAATTTTCATAGTCATTTTGGGCAATGAAGTTCTTAGAAGATGCAAACCAAATTCCATTCAAAGCAATTAAACTTCCAAGATCAATAATTCGTCTATTTACATCAACAGGTTCTCTCGAACGAACTGCGACGGTTAAACCATTTTCAATTGATACATAAGGAAAAATTTTATCTTCCAAATAACTATTCATTATTAAAGAGTATTGCCCAAAAATTGACGAAAAAACTCTCCAAACACTTTGCCGCTTCTGAGGAATATTTTTCACAATATTCCAAGCAAAAAGTATCGTTAATTCTGCTCCAGCTATAGCAGCGCCAAGGTTTTCTTCTTTTTCACACCACGCAAATAATATCCACAAGCACAGACTCATTTGACGAAGAACGGTCACAGTATTTTTTTCTGTAACACTTTCATGTAAATCATAAATTAAGCTAGAAAAATATGAAGTGGCTGCATCAGGATCATTTAACAACGCTAAGGCTCTTCGCAAGTCACTTTGCAAGAATTCGGGAACTAGTTCTTCTCGTAGAAAATATTTTTCAATAAAGAAAGCTAGTTGATCACCGGTCCACTCTTCAAAACTAACCTTGTCAGTAGATTTCTTCTTTTCGTAGGCCGTAATATTCAATCGAACAGCCTCTCGAATCCCCCCTCCACAACATATGCAAATCTTTATGGGCAGCTCTGAATATTCTTTTGGAAGATGCGTTGGAATGTAGACATCCAAAATTTCGTCCAATGAAGGCTGTAAATCTTGCACCTTCCCACTATTCCAATCACTCCTACCTATTTCACCAGCCTTTATTGAGAAAAGATATACAGCACGCGGAATATCTCCTAAGCAACCAACAGCAGCGACATCAACGCCATACTGCCTTCCACCAGTGCTCGGCCTTGAAAATACTATCAAACCCATTTGTGCTAATAAATCTGGGAGAATGGCATCAAGTCCGTCACGTTCTTTCATTGAAGCAAGATATTCTTGTAAAATTACTCTCATTTATCTCTCTTCTCCGTACGTAGGTTAAGCAATACCGACTCAATATATTCTGGGTACATGGATACTAGCTGTGGAAGCTCAACGGATGTATTAATAGGAGCAAAAGGTACAGTGGCCCTTTCACTTTCACTTTCACTTATAACACGTTGAAATACAACTCCATTACCATAAAGAACATGAACCGAAGAACAAAAATGTCTAAAGATAGATTGCTCATCTGCTGCTTTTCGAATTTCTGCATCCTCTACACGTTGCTTTCTCAGCGCCGCTTGCCTTTCACCCATTGATGGATGAAGTTCTTTAATTTCTGGAACGGAGGCCAGCTCATCAAAATATCTCTTTCCTTGCTCTACAACATCAAGAACCATCTCAACAGATGGTTCCTTTTCTAAATAATTCAAAACCTTTCCCGGATAATTTTTTACAAAAAAATCTAAAAGTAATGATTCAACAATTTTTCTATTCTCTGCTGAGGCATACTGTAACAACGAAACAAGAAAACTTGCCCCACTAACTGGCAAAAGAAAAAGATATCCTACGGCTCTTTTAGCTAAAAAAATAACACTATCTTTGGCCCCTAACTCATCTTGATATACTTCTAAAATTGCCTCATGCTCATAATCAAACCCAAGAATATCTGACGTAGCATCGCACAGCATCACATTTTCTGAAAGCAACCACCTTGTAACTAATTTATTAAGTACAAAGGGTGAATTACGAGTAACAGCACGACAAAACGCACTAAAAAGTCTAATCGATGCTCCTGAGGTGACCAGATAGCTCTCTATAAACACCAAAGCATGTTCTTCACGTTTCCTTTTCACAAGTTCCGACAATGCTCTATCAATAAAACCGATTGTCCCTTTTCGCTCTAAAGGAACGCCTTTGAGTGTAGTTAAAAAAATCTCTACTAACTCGCATGAAAGTCTATTGACATTGAGCGACAAAAAAAGGGCAGCCCTATGCAAGACAACCTCATCGCCACTACAAAGTATTTTTGAAAACAATACTAAGCGCTTTTTGCTATCCTTATCACTAAACTTAAGAGTAAAAATTAATTCAAAACAACAAGCAAGAACTGCAGGTTCTTTTTCAATAAGAATAAACTCTTCTATTTTTTTACATAGCTTGCCAGTACATAAAGCGTTGTCAGATGAGATAACTCTTTCTAGAGCAATAACAGTTTGTACTCTTACTTCAGATTCAGAATTGTCGAGCAACTCACGAGCTTTTCCTATGAAATCAAATTCTATATATTTTGCCCCTGCAACTAATGCACATGAAATAAAGCGATAGCATTTTGGGGCTGCTAATGCAGTTTTTAGTACTTCAACACTTCTATGCTGTTCTTTCGCACAGTACCCCGTGAAGTCGGAAAATATCATCTCTGCCCCTTCCTCTGCACTTAGCTCTAATACGCAGTCCATAACGACATGCGTTGGGGCAACAATCTCAGGTAAGCATTTGCCGAACAAATACAACAGCGAGTAATTATTCCCATCAAAAGAAGGAAGCTTCCTGAATTCTGAAATCAAGTTAACCTGGGCACGATTATGCATCGATATCAGTTCATTTGGAAGTTGCTCTCCAAATTCCCCTTGATCTAATTCAATAATCTTTTCAAAAAATGAGCCTGTAGAAACTGCAGCAATAAGCTCGTTTGCAACATTTACCATTTATGTCACCTCACAGGGGCAGTATAACTTTTCAACACATATCTAGAGACGATTGCATAGCTTCAAATTTCCTGCAACATTATGTAGTTACAACAACATGCTTGTTCTGCAACTTTTTCTACTGTGCATCGCACCTAATTAAGAAATATATTCAAAACAAAAAAGCCCTTACAGCTCATGCTGCAAGAACTTTTTTACTTAGCAAATATACTAAGCAACTAATAAGATACATTGAATTGATTCAAATGCAGCCCTTCATACTCTGCCCAAGCTACTTCAAATGTCTTTAGAACTTCTAAACGGTTACCAGATTGAAGTTTACTAAGAAATTGTACCCATTCCTTCTTTTCTGTCGCTCTCTTAGGATATGAAGGGTGGTCACGATAAGCTTCACGCTTATTAGTTTTTCCTTCTGCCCAAAAGGCATCCCTTGCGAAATCCCCAACAGAGTCATTACGATCTTGCTGCTTCTTCAGCCATTGTTTAAATGTCAGTTTCTTTGTAGGCAAAAACTCTTCAGAAAAATTAGCTTCATTATCTACTTCAGTTAAATCACAATGCAAACTAATTCCATCCATTCGCAGAGAGTACATGGCACCGCACTCATTGCATGTGGTAGAAAACCCACTCCCGTCAAATACTCCCTTTGCCCCAACATCTCCCCACAAAGAAAACGGAATTGAATAAGATTTATTACCATCCATTTTCGTTACTCTTTCTTGAAAAGAAAAATCAATTCCTTTAGGAGACTCATAATTGGTGGTAGGATCATACACTACTGAGATCGTAATTGGTTGACCACACTCACAACATTTTTCTTTTAGATGAACTTCAAGCATAACTTACTCTCCTTTTGCCCAAGCATATGCATATAAAATTCATCTCCGTCAACAACTACTTTATTTTAGAACTATTGGACCTTTTTCAGGCAAATTTTGCAGCAAAATTATTGAGTCAACATCTGTAGTTTCCCTTAAAAAGACGCAACTCAAAAATAGAGTTTTATGGCATAATACAAAAGCCAAACTCATACTGTATGAAAAAGTTGTGAAACGCATTAAATGTACACAGGGCTTCGTCTTTGACTTATCGCACCTTTTCACTAAGACTACTGCCACTTATCAATAGCTTTTCAAGGACTTACTCATGCTGACACGACGGGAAGCACTTAAAATAGTGGCCACTGGTGCTACGGGAACCTCTTTGCTTATGTACTCCAATGCTGCCGCACATTCTAATATTGCAATTACGCTTCCTAACATTTCGCTTGAAATACTACACGCTGCCATTCGCAAGCTTAAAAATGGCGACAAAGTTTTAGTTTCTCCGCAGTCTGTCGATGAAAAGCTTCTTTTAAAAACGTATGGATTCCAATTCAGCGAAGAAAATGCAGACGGTATAATCTACCGCTTTTGCCCTACGCGAAATAAGAGCATCGAAACGATATCTTCCATTATTTACGAAGATTCAAAGGTTACTACATACAAAATTGCGCTCTTAAGAGCACTAGTCGATATCTCCTCAGGGCTGCACAGTGAGCATGTTTTTTACGACTCTGAAGATGGAACAGACTATGCGTATATCCCATACGGTCTCGTTTGCTATCAATGGATCAAGTACTATTGGTCATTAATTGAGCAGGATATTCCGCAAATTGGGCGAAATACATCTCTTGAATTTGAAAAGCCTCTTCGTGCTCTCATTGCATATGCACAACAACATTATGCTTTATCACCACAGACACAATATCTCGACGATTTCAAAGTCGGATTTCTTAATGGTTCAGAGCTTGAGCGCCTAACATCTGAAGTAATGAGCAAGCTTCGTAGCGCAATTCGTAGCGGGCCTGTTCGCTATGCCGGCAACAAGGAAACATTTAGCTCAACAAATCGCTTCTCATACACCAGAAACACAAAGAATTTACATAGCCTCTCTGACTACATAAATTCTAAAGGATGTATCCGTTTAAGGCTGAGTTTATTCTTTGAAATGCAAGTGGTTGGCAATATTCTTTCTGACGCCATTGCAATTAAATGGGCACAGGAATCTGTTCGTCTTTCTGAAAGACGTGAACACCAGATCACACTTCAAGCAGTACTACCCTATCTTCTGACAGACATTTTTGAAGATCGTGATCAGAGCCAGGCCCGCGAAATAGCAACACGCCTTTTACAGCAAGAAAATAGCCTTACATGTGTCTATTCAGGGAAAGAATTAGGCAAACAGTTCGCTATGGATCATATCCTGCCCTATTCTATTTTCTACAATAATGATCTCTGGAATCTTGTTCCTTCAGCACCGGCTGTGAATAGTAAGAAATCTGATAAGATCATTGCCCTGGACACACTCTATACCAGTCGTGAACGCCTACTTGAATATTGGGACTATGTAGCAGAAACAAGAAGCGAAGTGTTTGCATCTGAATTAAGCTCTACACTTAAAATAGATACAAAATCGATAAGTTGGCATGCACAGCTATTTGATGCCGTAGCTCGACAGGCGGATGTGACTGCACAACATCGAGGGCTGTCGCGATGGAAGTTTTAAAAGCAAAAAAGTGCTCTCAGTTTATTAAACTAAGAGCACTTTTTTATGCGTATAGTGGAGAGGGAGGGAGACAAACTTTTAAGCCCAACCACTCCGGAACCAAGAAATGTTAAATCATTGTTTTACAATAGGAATCACTCGAAAAATCTGATACTTCGTTGCAAGTAATTTTTGCTCATTTTCCCCAGCTTTTCCCCAAAGGCAAGTGCTCATTTCGCACTGGGTAATTCTATACCAAAGCACTTCAATAGACATTCTCAATCTAGATAGGGCATAATATATTTGGGAGGTTGATATGCTAAAAACCTCAATTAGTCTTTTGGTAGTGAGTATGGCTTGCACTTTCCCTGCACTCGCTTGGGATGGCTACGATTACGATACTGGAAGCTCAGTAGAAATCGAAAGTGGAAATTTAGTTCGTACCGGAGAACAAATTGATTTCTATGACTATAACACAGGGGAATATCATTCGACTGATGTTATGGACGTATACGACAGTGGTAGCACCGTAGACGTTGAGGTATACGATTATGATACGGGAGAAGTCCGCACGTTAGAAATGGATAACTATTGATATCTATACGGTGGATTCTATCAATGGTTTTACTTTCCTTCACCTTATAGACATATCTATCTTGCTTAATCTTTCTAACAAGTTATCATCCTGGACGTCACAATGGCAGAACTCTCTATTTCCTTTGACAAAGCCTCTTTTAACTTACTGGCGGTACAGCGAGCAGCCTATGACAATAAAAACACTGTAGGTTGCGCGATTTCACAAACTGAAAATAAAATTGTCATCACATTAACAAGTTCTAATAATTCCCCAAAAGAACTTGAGGAAAAACTTAGAGCCTCAGTTCTTGATCATCAGCTTAGATTAAGTCTTGAAAAAGATTTCAGCACGATACGAACTCTTCTCGTTAGTAAGGCAATCGAATCAAGTGTCGACCTCACAACGTTAGGTAACGAGGAAAACTGTGTCTAACTACTCTCTCTTGCCATTTAATTTTCAAAGAATCGACTGTGACTATTTACTAACAAACGATCTAGGCGAATTTTTAATGCTGCCAGAACAAGACTTCCAAAGATTCGTAGAAAAAGAAGTCAAAACAAATGAAGAGCTATTCTGGAATCTGGAAAGCCGATTTTTCGCCTCAACCAAATTGTCTAAGCAACTAATCGAACATTACGCTACACGCTACAGAACAAAGAAAAGATTTGTCTTTGAAACCACATTCTTGCACATGATTGTTGTAACGCACAGATGCAACCAAAACTGTGACTACTGCCACGCCTCTGCAACAAGAGAAGATGCAACAAACGAGCTAGATTTATCATTCAAAACTGCAGAGCTAATCGTTGATGCTATTTTATCTACCCCCACAGATCATCTAAAGATTGAATTTCAAGGTGGCGAACCATTACTGAACTTTTTAGTAATCAAACATATCGTGCATTATGCAAAGCAAAACTGCCCAGAAAACAAAAAACTAGACTTCGTCATTTGCACCAACCTTATCTCCCTAACCACAGAGCATATGGATTTCTTTTTACAAGAAGGTATTGATGTCTCAACCTCACTGGATGGCACACAGGCTCTTCATGATAGCTGTCGAAAAAGGTATGATGGCTCAGGAACTTATGCGTCCGTAACTTCAAGCCTTTTAAAAGCAAAGTCTTATGGACTCGAAAACATATCTGCATTGCTTACTGTTCACAAAAAAAATATTTCCCACCTACCAGAAGTCATAGATGAATATGTCTCTCGCGAGTTCAGGTCTATCTTTATTCGCGGGCTAAATCCATATGGCAATGCTGACAGCAATTCTACATCTCTCTCAATAAGCAATAGTGAATTCTTCACCCATTACAAAACTGCCTTGAACTACATCATCGAACTCAATCAATCCGGCACTGAAATTACAGAAGAATTTACTGCTATTCTTCTATCCAGAATTTTAAGCCCATTTGCTAACGGATTCGTAGACATCCAGTCACCGACTGGAGGTGGAATCTGTGGAATGATGTATGAAACGAATGGGGATGTGTTCGTTTCAGATGAAGCACGAATGCTCTATAGGATGATCAAAAATACAGACTTCCTTCTTGGAAATGTCGAGAATTCAAAAAGAATAGACTGGTTCTTCTCTCAGAAAATGAAATCCTTTTTGGAATGCTCAGTCATTGAAAGTTTACCCGGATGCGCTTGGTGTGCTTTTGCTCCCTATTGCGGAACAGACCCCGTAAGAAATTACTTTGAGAACGAAAATACTATTTCAATAAAAGCGCATGACAAGCAATGCCAGCTTGCCCAATTGATATTCACCCATCTTTTTAAGCTACTCACAACCGAAGATACATTTACTCAACGCTTATTGTGGGCTTGGGCTACAAAAGGCTAGCAGGAGAAGAGCTCATGTTGGGATATAGAGGGAAAACCTTCAACATTGATTCAGAACAACTTGGTAAAATTACTTCCTGCAAGCATGATCGTGAAGGCACATCGTACTTAATAGAATTTGCCAAACACGCTCATGATCATGAACAGTTTGGTCTTGTCAGGTGCGGAAAGCCTGTGATCGGCTTATACTCTTCACCATCATTTCTTTGTCCACAAGATATTAAACTTTGCTTTGGGGATGTTGTAAGGATCACAAAATCTGGGTCACTCTTCGTTTTATTCAGCGCTCAATCTAACGATAATTGCTTATTTGTAACCAACAGCTGCAATAGCCATTGCATTATGTGCCCACAGCCACCTCGAGTTGACACAACGGATCACTATGAAGAAGCAAAGCAAATAGTATCGCTCATCGAAACTCCCCCAGATGTAATTGGCATTACTGGCGGTGAGCCCCTTCTGAAATATGACTCACTTATTGAGCTACTCAAGCTAATAAAAAAAAGATTTCCAGCAACTCAAATCCAATTGCTAACTAACGCTAGGTTACTGAAAGACAAAGTGAAAGCATTAGAAGTAGTGGATATTGCTGGAGACGATATTGTTTTTTGCATTCCTCTATACGCAGACAATTCAGTAATGCACGACATGATCGTTAGTGTTCAAGGTGCGTTTTTTGAAACTATGGAAGCCCTCCATCACTTAGGTCGTCTGAAAGCAAGGATTGAACTACGATATGTGCCAACAAAGCAAAACGCATCGCGCCTACAAGATTGGAGCTTATTCGTCTGTAAGAACCTCCCATTTGTGGAACATGTAGCCATTATGGGAATTGAACCAATCGGCTTAGCACACTCAAATTACGATCAAGTTTGGATTGACCCTGTTGACTATGCTACCCAACTTACTTTAGCGGTTTTTCAACTAACCACTTTTGGCTTAACAACTTCATTATTCAACCATCAACTATGCACTATACCAGAAGAGCTTTGGGAGTTTTCTGTGAACTCAATTTCAGATTGGAAAGTACAATACCTTAGTTGCTGCACAGAATGCGAAGTTTCTAATAGATGCGGTGGGTTATTTTTCGCTAGTAAAAAAAGACATAGCATTGGCATTCATCCAATAAAAAATGCTGGAGTCATTAATGAGTAATAGTTCAACAATGAAAAAACTAACGGTAGCCGCCGCTGTTGCTTCTGCTCTTACTGGAAATACAGAACAAGCTAATGCTACAACTGCCACACCCCCGCAGATAGAATCTTCACTACACTTACAAGAACAAGCTTTCTTTTTACAACATGCTACACCAGACAACGATTTACTAATTGCAGGACATAGAAGCCATCGGAGCCATAGTAGCCATCGAAGTCACAGTAGCCACCGGAGTCATTACTCTTCGTCTAGTGGATACTATTATAAATCCTCTCCATCATATTCAACTCCAAGTTCAAACTATACAGCTCCAAGCACGAGTTCACGAACTTACCAAAATACAACTCCCAAAACTACTCAAAAGCCAGTAGCCGTTGATACTCTCGTTAAAGAGATTCAAAAGGGCTTAAAACAGCTGGGTTATCCTGTCGGTACCATTGACGGGGTATATGGTCTTGCAACAAAACGCTCAATCATCCTATTTCAAGTTGAAAATAGCTTACCCATCAACGGCAAAGCTACATGGGATATTTTGAGTAAGATAAGATACAAACTTCAATCTAAATAATTGGTAGTTAAAAAAACTCTCATTTTTGAGAGCTTTTTTTCATACACACACGGTGCAATTAATCTAGTGTCAGTGATATAAGCTACAGAAAAAAGAAAGCCCGCTGCTACTACACAGAGTGCACAAAATTTAATCAGCCTATCAATTCAAAACTAGCAGCGTTTCAATCCGCACTCCATTCTACGAAGCACGCTCTTAACGCTCGGTAACATTTTCTCTTCAGGGGTCACGTTTAAAACTCCTGCATACTGTCTGAGCTGCTTGATTCGGATGTTAAATTTAATCCCAGCTTCTAACATGCAGTCAGCTAGTTCTCTAAGTAATTCACTCTTTGCAGAGGTCCCTACATACTGCTGTAAATCTTTCAACTGCTCTTGTTCATAACCAAGCAGAACATTACTACTCCACTCCGGCTGCTGCACCTCTGGCGTCACAAACTGGATCAGTCCATGTTTGCGTGTAAAAAGGAGCTGATGCCGTTTTCGACTGTTATCCACGACAAAGGTACGATCAGCACTAAATATGCCTTTAGGAGCATTCCGCAGACTACGACCATAGCGCCGAATAATATCGACTGTAGGAATATTGTGGCCACCAGCTGCTACGCGGGATGCAACACGACTGATATTGCGTGTAGCGTCTCGCAACGCAATGTATATGAGATTAACCTTGTAGCCCTGCTCTTGAGCTTTTCCTATTAACCGAAGCTCATGATTACCGGAAAAAGTCGTTTCAATAAGAAAGCTCTGCCGGCTTACAAGTAAATCACGTTGCTGACGGAGAGCTTGTTTTCCTGCCTGCAGGGCAACTTTCGGAGAATCAATCTGACCAGGGTTAATATCTTTTGCAATCTCGTCTGGATTAACTACAGGAATATTTGTTGGAAACCGTTTTAAATGCCGCATAGTAAGTGTCGTTTTCCCACTACCATTCGGCCCGGCTACAATCCATAGCTGAGGCTTTGCCATTCTACAACTCACGCACTACAACTATTTCAAAACTAGAATTATCTTCAGAAACGACAGTCTGTACTACTTCTCGTCGTCCATCAGGATACTCGCGAATCAATTCGTCGGGATTCACATCATTTTCATAAAAAATAACGTGTCCTGCTTTCAATTGCTCATCCGCAGTAGATTCGTCACCGTTGAACTCGGTTTCAATCCAGCGTTCGAACTTATCGAAATACTTTTGCTGTTCCTGCATTGGCAGGTCATTTACATTCTGCATAGCTCACCCATTCCTTGGATTAACTTACTATTCAGAGATCTTTTTTTGACTTGTACTTTCCTGCACAGATCCTCTCTGTGAAATCAGATAACCAGCATACGTCATATACACAGCTAAACTGAAAACGATCAGAACAATACCTGCAATTACTTCATACATTGAAATAATTTTGGGAAATGACGAGATAGGAATAATATCACCATATCCAAGAGTAGTTATTGTTACCACACTATAATAAAGAGAATATAGAACTCCAAGAGCAGATTTTAATTCATGCCAAGCTGCTGCTGGAAGTATTGAATATAACACTGCGAAGTTCATTATTAACTCAGAAAAACTAAGTAATGCAAAATCTACACGAGCCTTCAACCCTATCTCATTTCTTGGTGTCTTAATGTTCCCGATTCACCTAACAACCCCTATAATCTTTTGCAATAAATTTCAGCGCACTACATCGCATAGAATTGCATTAAAGCTAGACGCACTTCTTTTCCTCCTCATCATAATTCATCCAATAACAACTCACAATATTGCATCTTTTCATAAATTAGATTTTCCGATATTTTCACCACTCACGCCACAATCTAATTTATCGAAAGGTACTTTTCTCATGCAGCCGACACTCGAGCAGATTACCCGTTATTTTCGCACGTCCCTTGACGAAGAACTTATTTCCTTTGGTTCATATCAAGACAGCCGCGCCGTGCTGTTAAATGCAGAAGAACTACAACAAGGCAGAATTACATCCAAAGAAGTTCTACGCTTATCCCCTAAAAAGTATAAGCACCTTAAAAATTTTCAAATTGTCATTGCACCTATGTGTTTCCAGAGACTCACTACCCAGAAGGGAACCGCCATTTCTCCAGAAAAAATTATTCCTCTCATGGCACCATGCTCATTTAACACAGAGTCACAACGACTTTCCGCCATTAAAAATCAGCACCCATGGTTCAATCGTGAGAACTTACTTCCCCTTGCGAACAAAGATGCTTTTACTCTGGGACATGTCGATGATGCTCGCGCAATCCTTGCTGAAAACAGGCAAGAATTCCATGCTCTTGATTGGGCAGCCTATTTTAATTATCTGACAGAAGCCATTCAAAGACTATGTCCTGTCGACAATGAAGGTTTAGTCACGCTCAACGGAGTCCAGTACATTGCTTCCCATAAACCGGTCGCATTCCGATATGAGAGCAACAACTTCATCACACTGCAGATACGGAAAGCTTACGACAGGCTCAAGGAAAAGGATACGCCCCCTCTGTTTAACAAGCTGGTTTCAGGTTCAGAAGAAGTCAGAGAGACACTCAAAATGGAAGATGAAGCAGCAAATGCATCTCAATTCCATACTGCTCAAATGAGTAACAGCTTCGGGCTAGGTGTTTCCCAACGGCAAACAATGCACCATTACTTTGCATGCGATGAAGACGAAATCCTTGCTGTCAACGGCCCTCCCGGGACAGGAAAAACAACTCTACTCCAAAGCGCCATTGCTTCAGAATGGGTCAATGCTATTATTGATAGTCCATGTGGCGAAACGACTCCTCCTATAATCGTTGCGACGTCATCTAATAATCAGGCAGTAACAAACGTTATTCGAGATTTCGCAACCATTCTTAAACCTGAAAGCTCCAACATTCTCGAACGTCGTTGGCTTCCTGGTAAAATAAATAGTCTGGGTACGTACTACCTATCTTCATCAAAAGCTGGACAGACCAGTGACTACCTTACGGCCTGTCATGAATGGAATGGCTCTTATAGTGCCCTTGAAGGCTTCTTTTCCAAATTGGAATCTGAGAAATATACCGCAGAAGCATATCAAGCTATTCTTGAAAACTATGAAGAGTTCACAGGCAATCAATGCGATTCCGGCTCACGTCTTGAAAATTTACGTGCCATTCAAAAAGATTTACGGAATCGCATTATTTCTCAGAAGGATGCTGTAGGCACTGACGTATCCAATTGGATGGCTGGATATATCGCGGTACAGAAAAGTGAGGAACTAGCCACTGCTCTTGCAAATTTTGAATCGAATCTAACTGCATGTGAAGCAATGCAGAAGGATTCGTTTACTAAATTCACCGAGCATGAAAAAAGACATTTTGAACACAAGCAAATTGTTCAAGATGCTTTAGCTGCAAACAAAAATGAACCATTCTGGTTCGGGTTAGCGAAATTCTTACCGTTTTTCAAAAGTAAACGTGAAGTATATGCCACTGAGTTTATCCTTCGCCATGACTTAGACATCACTTCTACTCCCAAGGACATTAAACGCATCTGCGATCGGTTGATAGCTAAACTCACAAATCTTGCAAACGAAAAAAAAACTGCTCAACAGATTTTAGATGCTGCCAATAGTGAGTTACAGAAAATAACGGCACAGCATGTCCAAAATGAACAGCGCTTAACCGAGTTGAGCAATATCATCAACGAAACACATGCCTGTTTTGATAAGATTGCTTTGTCACAAAAGTTTGCAAAGGATGACTTGTACACCCTTCTCTCTCATGCTGACACAAACAATCGATATACAGCTTTCCTGCTTGCTGTTCATTATTACGAGGCACTTTGGCTGGAGCAAACAATTACTGACCTTGAAAGTACACATGCTCGCAAACTGAATGCCACAGAACAATTACGCCGTATTTCAATGCTCACACCTTGCATCGTTTCCACCTTGTTTATGACACCGAAGCTCATGTCACAGAGTGGCAAACCTATCTTCAGGGGCATTGACCTTCTTATCTTCGATGAAGCCGGCCAGGCTTCTATCGACAAAGCAGCCATCGTTTTTGCGCTGGCAAAAAAAGCATTAGTTGTTGGCGATGTACATCAAATTGAGCCTGTCGTCTCTCTTTCAGAAGATGCTGATCTTGGCAATATTGAACGCTTTGGACTAATGGCGAATGACGAAACGCTTGATCATCTCACCATCTCTAAAAGCAATGCAATGCTGCTAGCACAACGGGCAACCCCGTTCCAATTAACAATTAATGACATTCCTGCCAAAGAAAGGGGGATGCACCTTTTAGAGCATCGTCGCTGTCCAAAAACAGTCATCAATTACTGCAAAGAATTAACATACCCGAATTTGGAAGTACTTACTCAAGAGCGCCCTGCTGACTCTTTTTTGTATCCTCAATTAGGTTACGCGAACATTCCATCTTTCAGTGAAAAACGAAATGGGAGTCGCTACAATACATATGAAGCAGCAAACATCGCACAATGGCTTGCAGATAACCGACAGAAGATTCTTACTCATTACGGTGTTTCAAATCTTGCAAAGATTATTGCCATCGTAACTCCATTTAAGCTTCAGTCATCTGAGATCAAGCAACACCTCAAGAGCAAACTGCCTGAAGCCGACGCACGAGCTATCGTCGTAGGAACTGTCCATAAAATGCAAGGTGCAGAAAAGAAGATTATCCTATTCTCTCCTGTTTACGGGTTGAACGACAATGCCCTCTCGTTTGTGGACCGGAAGCTTAACATGCTCAATGTTGCAGTTTCACGCGCAAAAGATTCATTTATTGTTTTCGGTAACATGGAACTATTCAATCCGGAATCATCCAAGCCTTCAGGCATTCTTGCCAAACACCTCCGCTTCGAGTCCGGAGAAAACGCACTAAAAGATTTCAAATTGATTGAACGTAATCTGCCGGCAGTTATTGAACACCTCAGCTCACTGGATGATCACCGACGAGTGCTAAAGCAATGCTTCGAGCAAGCTCGCGAAGAGCTGACCATTGTATCACCATACATCACACAAAAGGCTCTTCAGGCAGATATGATTTGTGAAGCTATAGCCACTACAAAATCTCGTGGCGTTCCGGTTAAAATTTATACCGACATCAAATGCATTCAGCAGGTGAACAACTACAATCAACAAGCTGTCACACAGATAACTGAGGCATTACGAGCAAGTGGCGCTACCGTCGTATTCACTTCTAGACTGCACAACAAAACCATCAAGGTGGATAACCACACTATTGTGGAAGGCTCCTTCAACTGGCTTTCGGCCAACAGAGGACAATATGCAAACCTTGAACATTCAATTTTGTACCGAGGAAAAGAAATTCGAGAGTTCGTTCAGAAGATTGAGGCGAGTTTATCCATGCTCAAGACACAGCGATAATTAGCTCTCTAGCTCTACTCTTATACTTTCTCATCATTCAAATTCAAGCAAAGGACTCGCCCATGACTACTCATACAGATAAACAAGAACTCTGGAACGACTTCCTCACCCGTTGGCCCAAAGAAAAAATTGAACACATGGAATATCATGAATATTCCAGCAAAGGCTCACACGATACTTTCTGCTATTGGCTAGAATTTAAAACACAACAGCTCGGCAATATCTCTGGCTCAACAGCTTTTAAATTTGGTGTGTACTCCCGCTCTAAAGATGCAGAAATATCGAAACGAACTCACTTGATGTATTCAGAAACTGACGCTTGGCAAAGACGCTTTGGTACAAGTGCAGAAGAGGCATTCCTACACGTAAGAGGGCTCATTCTGGAAATCATTAAACATGCGCAAGAAGGTAATTTAGAAGCTATTCAAAAGAGTCCGCTCAGTTCGATGGTAAAATGGAAAATTGCTTTTCTATACCAGAATCAGGATTTTCTCTGCATCAGCAACATTTTTACTCCTGCCGCTCTTCAGCTTTACACTGGTGAAAAAAGTAGCGAAATGTCCAAGCTAAACAAAAAGCTTTTTAAATCGTTAGAAGAGCCTTCCACCTCCAATCTTTTTGAACTTGGCGATAAAATTCTTGCACATGCTGCAAAGCATAAAGAAGAAATCTCTGAAACGGGCTACTTACTGCCTCAATCAAAAAACATCATTCTTTATGGCCCTCCGGGTACCGGCAAAACCCATGCATTAATCAATGGCACGGTTGAAGGATTAGAATTCGTTGCTGATCTTCCAGATTCGCAAGTACGTTCTGTGACGTTCCACCCTTCTTATGGATATGAAGATTTTGTTGAGGGTATTCAGCCTGTATTAACTGAGGATGATGAAAATACAGAAAGCACGAATGTCCAATATGTAATGAGGAACGGAGTATTTAGAGAAATTGTCCACCAAGCAGAACTGGACAACATTCGCGATCAGGCCGAGATAAAAGACGAATTGGACACCTCCACTGCAAATGTGTGGAAGATGTCTCTCGGCAATACCGCTACTGAAGAAGGAACCACTATTTTTAAACATTGTATCAAAAGCAATGAAGTACTTCTCGGTTTCGTCAATAAAGACATATCTGAACACATCGCAAGTACCTCATCACTTATAGATTACCTCTATGAACAAAACTACAAGAGTTCAGTCGTCTCTATGATGAGACAATTCATATTTGATATGAAAGTTGGTGACTTAATATTCGTCACAAAAGGTAATAAAGGCGGGGTCAGAGCAATAGGTCAATTAACAGGCGAATACAGATTTATACCGGAACATTCATTCCATCACCGCTACCGTCACGCTCGTTCTATCAAATGGATTTGGCACAACAACGACAATCCCATTAAAGCAACAACGCTGCTCACGAAAAGTGTAACCCAACGTACTATTTACAGCCTCAATGGAAGGTTAAATGAAGAAGAACTGGAACGACTTTTCAGTAAAAAGCAAGAGAATGAGCAGGCAGTTACAAAAAATTATGTACTAAAAATTGATGAAATCAATCGCGGTAATGTCTCTAAAATCTTCGGCGAGCTGATCACACTTATTGAAGAGGATAAACGCGAATACCCGATACAACTTGCTTCAGGCGCTACATTTAGCGTTCCGGAAAACTTATTCATTATTGGAACAATGAACACTGCTGACCGCTCTTTGACTCATCTGGACACGGCGTTACGTCGTCGATTCCATTTTATTGAAATGATGCCACAGCCAGTACTCTTAGAAAATACAATCATCGGCGGCATTGATCTGACTGAACTCCTGACATCCATGAACCAAAGAATGGAAGCACTTATCGACCGTGAGCATACAATTGGTCATGGCTATTTCATGCAAAATGCAAAAGCCATTTCAACAACTGAAGAACTTCAACATGTCATTATGAATAAGGTTCTTCCACAGCTTCAGGAATACTTCTTTGATGACTACGCTCAGATCCAGCTTATTCTTGGTGCCGAACTAGTTGAAAGCGTTTCCCTAAACGTACCTGAATCATTTCCAGTTAAGGAATCATACCGAATTGCCCAACTAGGGAACGATAAGTTTATTGAAGCCCTCAAAAAAGAGTACACAGAGGCGGACACTAAAACAGAAGAGCAGCATAACAGTGCAGCGTAACCATCCAGTCACTGTATTTGAAAGTACGCCGTTTGATAACGGCGTGCTTTCTCATCAAGCAATTCAAGAACTGCAGGGGCTAGAAACGCAAACGTTTTTCGTGAAAGACAATACGGAACACATTGATGATAAAGATAAGTACGTGTTTTCATCATTTGGAAGTAAAAAGACTGTTTGCTGGCGATATGTAGGCGTTATTCGAACATCCGATGGGAGTGTTATCGAGATTTTGCCTAAAATATATCGTAATCATGATGAGAAGAAAGATAGTGCTCGGAAACTGCTCTGTCGAATGCTCAAGCGCTCTGGTCTACTGACATACCGGACAGCAAAATCTGCGTCGCTTGCTGCAGGCGGTCACACATTGCTTGAGATTTTTGTCCACGCGTTTCTAAGCGAAGTGCAAAGGCTATCTGTGCATGGTCTTCAGAACGACTACATCAAGCATGAAGAGAATCGCTGCAACAAAAAGGGCAGAATCAACTTTACGCAACAAGTTAGAGCCAACGCCGCTGCAGCACATAAATTGTATTGCACATATGACGATTATTGCCCGAATTGTATCGAAAATGCGCTACTCTGTTCAGCACTCTGGAAAATAACTCGCATTACAGCCTCGCTAGCGAATAAACGCTTAGCGAAACAATTGCTTGTGTTCTTTGATGGAGTTTCAACGATTCCAAACGTAGAAAACCGCCATTTCGACCAATGTAGAACAGGCCGCCTGATGAAGCGATATGAACTAGCGCTATCCTTTGCTCGTTTCATACTATTAATTCCACCGACATTACAATGCGGAGCGCAAAACTCAGTCGCGATCCTTTTCGACATGGCAACAGTTTTTGAAAAAACCGTTGAAAAAACATTGCAGCAATCAGAGCAGCTCACAAACTTCAAAGCCCAAAAAAGCATTACATGGTTTTCTGGGCTAGCGTCTCCAAGACCTGATTATCAGTTTGAAACAACAGAAAAAATTGTCGCTGATGCAAAATGGAAGTTTCTAGAATCCAACAAGCTATCAAAAAACGATCAGTACCAAATTTTTTCATATATGCAGGCTACGAGATCAAAGCAAGGAGCCATCTTGTACCCATCAATCTCAGAGCACCCCACAGAGCGATCGTTCAATTCGAAGATTGAAGGCTGTAATGGAACGATTTCGTTGGTTCCATTTTTCCTTGAAAAGCTTTCGGTCAATTTTTCAGTTATGAATATGAAGAACTCTGATTTTTAGTTGCTTGTTTGACGGGGAAGCCTACGGAATCAAATTGCTCATAAAAAATCTAAGTAAACATAAATCATAATTAAGATTCATCTTCATGTGACACACAAAAGAAACGGAAAACACTATGCTACCGAATTCAAAATCAAGTTACACAGTATATTTCTCCTCAAAGCGTCCTGAAAAATCTCAACTTAAGTCCAACAGCATTGTTATCTATCCTGAATCATCAAACTGGAATGACTTTTCATATCGCATACGTTGTCAATTAATTGCAAAGCTTAACTCACCACTGCCTAACAAATACATTGAGTTAGATATCTTTCTCGCATTCCTCGCTGATACTAAAACGAAAGAAGACTACAGCGGTTTGGCCCACTGGCTAAAATCACGCTCAACTTCAGGTCACCAACTTATTCCCGCAGTTGAAGCGAGTAAATTCATTTGCATGCTTCCAACAATTGGTGATTATCGAAAAGTTGTACGTGCAATGGGAGTACAAGGCGCTGAACACTTACTTGAAGCAATCCACGATATTGTCACCCTAAAAAATACTGACAAAAGCAACAGCTTCAACAACATTCAAAATTCAAAAGCGTTCTCTCTTGGGTTCATGAGAAACTCAGAATCTTTTTTTGCATTTCACAATGCTGACAGCATATTGAAAGGGCTTTCAAACGAAAATTTTGATGCAATCTCAAACAATCTAGAGCTAACATTCCAGCTTCCCAATTTTGCCACACCGCACAAGTTAAGCTTTCGCTTCACTGGCTCTGAAATTATTCCAAAAAGAATTAATATACTGATTGGTAAAAATGGACTTGGAAAAAGCCAAGCACTAAATCGCTTTTGTAGGTGTGCGTTACAACATAAAAATGAAAAAGCAATATTAAGAGATGAATCGAATGATTCTTCCAGGCCCATGATTAACAGACTTATCGCGATAGGAACACCAGGGGAAACATCAAATACATTCCCAGGAGAGCATTTAGAAACACAAAAACTGCACTATCGCCGAGTCAATTTAACACGGGGAAGCAAAGTAAAGTTAACACAAAATCTATCTAACTCACTCATTCAGCTAGTAAGGTCAGAGGACTACATAGGTGAGCAAAGTAGATGGGAAATTTTTCTTGAATCAATAGATAAAGCTATTGACTCAAATCAAATTCATATTCTTCTAAAAGACGGAACAAGTTGCCCATTAAAAAAGCTTCCTGGCTATAGCGGCGAACAACATAGTCTAGAGTTATGGACAAACATTGACTCAAGCAAGGAGCCAATCTTCGTACATAACGATCATAAAGCTCCACTTAGTAGCGGCCAACTTACTTTCTTTAAGTTTGCAGTATATTGCTCACTCATGATTGAAAACGGATGCTTTGTTCTCATGGATGAGCCAGAAACCCATCTTCATCCAAATTTAATTTCTGACTTCGTTGAACTTCTCGATACGTTACTTGAAAAAACAGGTTCTTATGCAATTATAGCAACCCACTCTGCATACTTTGTCAGAGAAGTTAGCAGAGAACAGGTGCATATCTTTAAAAGTGATGGAACAAATATCTCTATTGAACAACCACGATTAAAAACTTTTGGCGCAGACATTGATTCTATTTCAGAATTTATTTTTGAAGATAACATAAGCAACAGAATGTTAAAAAGAATTGCCGAAAAAGCTGTAAATAAAAGTTATGACGAAATCAAAAATGAAATTGGCTCTGAGATATCCTACCAAGCTTTAATGTCATTACGAGAAATGAAACGAGGATTAAATGAATAAATTACCTCGTCCAAGCGTTGATGACAAAAAATTAATCGAAGACTTAGCTAACAATACTCGATTAACCAGAACGACCTACCCCCATTTAAAAGAAAAACTAAAAGAGGTAATTGAACAGTACCAATTTTATGAAGATCAATGCGGAAACGCATTACAGATAAGTAATCATATCATTCCAGATCAATTAAAGAATGGCCTTATTAAGCACTACAATTCTCCGCCAAAATCTTTAACTTTCATAGACAATTTGCGAAAAAGTTCTCCGGATTCTTGTCCCATGTGTGGCTCTTTTCATTCTTCAACATTGGACCACTTGCTACCAAAAGAGAATTACCCACTATGGTCAATCTATTCAAAAAATTTGGTTCCCGCTTGTCAATGCAACTCGAAAAGAGGCGAAACCCTTCTTGGTAACAGGACCAAAGGAGAGCGGGTGCTCCACCCGTATTTTGACGAATGCCTGTCCTTGCGTATCATCACCTGCGAAATCACATCAAATGACCAGTACAAAACAGTCGAAATAAAACTAAAAGTACTCCCCATAGCACACGAAAATCAAAATGCATTTGAATTCCACCTCAAAGAAATCGTTTGTAAGTCCGGCTTGGTAGAATGGCTCAAGAACAAATGGGGGAAATTATATCGAAAGCCGAGTGCATACTTTCACGGTATAAAAGGAAAACAATTCGATAATGTTGAAAATTTTAAAACATTTATTAACGACTACAGAGAGTGGACAGACGAAAATCATGGTGGAAAAAACAATTGGGATTCAATTCTTATTACAGGAATTCTCTCCTCCGATGACATCATTGAATGGCTCTTCAATAGACATAATGGCATCGAAACAGGACAAATTGATCCACTTGATTGATAAGTAGGAAAACTGAAAGATTTTTAATCAAACACAAGAATCTCTCCAAGTTTAACAGCTTGACATTCATGCGTTACAACAACCCTACACTTAACTGTAAGAGGTTCGACTTGATCTGACATTTCCTCTTGAAAAATAAGAGGTTCTCCCTTTTGATGAATAATCAGAAGACCACCAAAAACTGGGCACCACGCCCAAAGGAGAACCTCATGACAACTTACAACCAAAACGTCATTAAGCACAAGGTCGGACTTCTTAACTTAGCAGAAGAGCTTGGGAACATATCCAAGGCATGCAAGATGATGGGATATTCACGCGACACCTTCTATCGGTATCAGGCTGCGAAGGAAGAAGGCGGAGTTGAAGCACTTCTTGATAAAAATCGGCGGAAGCCGAATATGAAGAACCGTGTTGAAAAAGAAGTTGAGGACGCAGTAGTAGCCTTCGCAACTTCCTATCCAGCGCACGGACAGACAAGAACAAGCAACGAGCTGCGCAAGAAAGGGATTTTTGTTTCTCCTTCTGGAGTTCGCTCTATTTGGGTCAGGCATGGCTTGCATAATTTTAAACTGCGACTCACAGCGCTTGAGAAGCTCTCTGCGGAAAAAGGAATAGTGCTTACTGAAGCACAGGTGCAAGCGCTCGAACGCAAGAAAGATGATGATGTTGCCCATGGTGAAATCGAAACAGCTCATCAAGGTTATTTTGGGAGTCAGGATACGTTTTATGTGGGCACAATCAAAGGCGTTGGTCGTATCTACCAGCAGACTTTTGTGGATACTTACTCAAAATGGGCCGCAGCGAAGCTATATACCACAAAGACACCTATTACAGCCGCAGACATGCTCAACGACAAGGTTCTTCCATTCTTTGAAGAGCAAGAAATGGGTGTGTTACGTATTCTGACAGATCGTGGGACAGAGTATTGTGGAAATCGAGAACAGCACGATTATCAGCTATTTTTAGGCATCAGCAACATCGAGCATACGAAAACAAAAGCAAGGCACCCGCAAACCAATGGGATCTGCGAGCGCTTCCACAAAACTATTTTAAACGAGTTTTATCAGGTTGCCTTCAGACGAAAAGTATACTCAAGCCTCGATGACTTGCAGACAGATCTTGATTTGTGGCTACTTGAATATAATACCGAGAGAACGCATCAAGGCAAAATGTGTTGCGGCAGAACGCCATTTGAAACTATGATGGATGCAAAACATCTTTGGACGCAACATGTTGTAAATCTCAACTAATCTGACAGGTGGTCGGTCAAAAGGGCTATGTGTCAGATCAAGTATGAACCACTACAACTTAACGTACCAGAGAAAACGTCTACAAAACAAAAAAGGCACTTACAGCCAAACACTGTAAGTGCCTTTATTTACTAATGGTGAAAGATAGAATTGAATTATTTACCTACTAATTTCGAATTACCAACTTCACGGGGAAGCTTACGGCTACGTCCCTGCCTCCCAAACCGCCTCCCCCTCAGCTTCTCAGCGAACTTCCGTGCCTCTACATCCTTGCTCGCAATAATCTCTTTGCGGTTATCTAACACTACCCCGCCATCTTTGAGTTTGTAGGTGATGTTACCCTCGTTATCGACGGTGTAGGTCATACCCTCTAATAGCTTCTCCACAGGGCGTTCTTTGAATGCCTTCCTGTCTTTGGGCTTTGAGGACTGGAGTACAGCCAGCGCAATCATATTGCCAGCTTCGGCTTTCTGACGAAGAAACTCGTTCCAGTTGCCATAGGAAACTTCCTCTTTGATCTTCTTACGTTGCTCTGTGAACCTGTTTTGAATCTGCTCTTCCTGACGTAATTGTTCGGCCTTGGCAGCGTTGATGAGATAGCGCGTTTCCTTTCGGCCCAACCGACTATCGAGCTGGTACTTTTTCATTTTGATTTTCCATTTCAAGCGTAGCTCCTGCATTTCTTTTTGGCGCTGCTCTTTCTGGTCTTCAAACATGGCTTTGCGCTTATCAATTCCCGCTCTGTATTCCTTCATGAGCTTGCCGCGCTCCGGATGCCGGTGAAGTGGATCACGATGATACTGACGCTTCGGTTTCACAAAACTTCCATATGGAAGTGATACCAGTTTGCCCAAAAAAGTTTCGAGTTTTTGCCGAGAATACTCTCGGCCTAAGTCGCTCACCTTTGCATAATGCTCGCTTTTCTTTCCCTTCACTTTCGTAAGATCAGCGAACACAGTTCCGCGGCCGCGCAGCTTTACAGTGACATTCAATTCTGATTGCAACTTCATCTGAAACTCTGCCCAAGTAGCAGACTTCGTCCGTGCGTCGTCAATGACCTCTTTATGACGCTGCAAATAACCAATAAAGCTTTCTTCACCGGTGTAGGCTTCCATTGCCTCAGCTCTATCGTTTTTTGTTTCCTGCACTGCCGGCTGAAAAGTATCTTTTGCCGGATAGAACTTTTCTTTAGGCTTGAATACACCAAGCCGCTGCACCAGTTCATCCTTATTCAGAGAGCTATGTATCTCTTGTCCTGTAATACGGCACCCTTTTACCGCACTTTCCAACGGTGCAATTTGAACGTCCTCTTTGCAAGAAATCTGAAGCCCACAATTTGCCATTGCAGCATGAACATTCTCCCATGTTCGCGCTGCTTTTACAGCCGACAAAAAGGCGTTCTTCTTGTCCGAGAGATAATGGGCAAACTCCCTGCGTTGTTTTCTTCCGGGATCAATCGATACGCCGTATTCTTTTTCCAATTGCCGGCATAAATCGTCACGCTTCCAGTAATCACGATATGGCTCCAAGCGCGTCTTCTTCTCCGGATGAATCATGTTGTAAGCAACATGCATATGTGGATTCGCTGTATTGATGTGTACGCCACAATGACGTTGGTGTTCCGTGAATCCAAGCGTTTCTGCAAAGCGCACTTCAATATCTTTGTAGTCCTGCAGAGTAAGTTTCGACTCATCCTCCGGCCGGAACGACACAACAAGATGGTACGTCTTCTCTCTCTTCGTCCGCTCGTTGCAGCCTTGGGTTGCCAAAACTTCCGATATGCCTAACTCATAATCGTCACCGGCCATACAGCCAGCGCTCCACGAAGCAAGGCACTTCTCTCCCTTCTTAGAAGCATCAGCAATGTAGTTGGCCAAGCGTGCATAATTGTCGTTTTCAGGCTTTGGCGGAGATTGTTTTGTAGAAATCACTTTGCATCACCGCCAGAGTTTCGATTCAATACCGCCTTCTCTGTTATGCGGATGAGGTGGCGCATTTCTTCCTGTCTATCTTCGATCTGATGCAGCAGCTCACGAATTTCTCTGTGACTAGCCACTTTTCGTGCTTCTGCAGTCAGCGCAAATTTTAACAGGCCACCCAAACGCCCAAGATCAGCATTGACCTTCAACAGACTAAGGAATGCCTCTTTATCTACTTTGGTGTTTACTTCCTGCCCAAGTGCAACGCGGCGTACTAGTTCAGAAACGGAAAGACCGCATTGTTTTGCCAGGGCAACAATGCGGTCAGATTCAGACTCCGTAACATATGACTTCAAACAGACCTTACGGACTTTCTGAGGCTTTTTTTGATTCATAGCAACGAATGTCCTAACAGGCTTCTTTAAGTGCAAGAGCGGCGTTAATACGCCCCCAAACGACTAACAGAAGTTTCAGGCAATGCTGATCTGCAACTCCGTCTAGAGTAGAAACGCCGGTGAGCTGCTCGAACTCCTGCATAACTTGTTCATACGGCTGCTTCTCAGCATAATATGCCCACAAATCCAGTGCTCCGCGCACGGTTGTTGCTGTAACAACTACACTACTTTCCGCCCCTACTTCTGATTCAGGCTCTGCAGGGCGATTAATCGCCTCTTGAACATACTCCATAGCAATACCATATGACTCCAGCCCCAAATCTTCTATGCGAGCCAAAGCAAAGTACGCACACAGTTCAGCCTCTACTTCATCGTATGTTTTGCATTCGACTGCGGAGTAGACTTTTAGCGCACCACGCAGGGCAAGCATACGCTTTGCATCAATTCGGCGTTTCAGAAAACGAGGCTTAGTATCATTGATAGGTTGAACAGGTGCTAGCCTTGGCTGGCACGTAAGAAAATTCTTCATCACATGCATCATCAGTTGCTGTGCCCTCTTTCCTGAATACTCATGCATGAGCAGACTAAAACCACCCTGCGTCATGGCGATAATGGAAATACGCTGCCGACCGTTAAGAACTTCTTCCCCGTGCAGAAAATTTGCGTGATACACATCATGCGGGAGATTCATAGCGGTGATCTGTGTTAGCACGGCGTTGTGATCTTTCTGAAGTGCTTTTGAGACCGTCAAGGAAGTAATGACATCTAGCTCTGCATATTTGCTTAGCAGAGAGCAATTATCCTCGGTAGAACTCACATTTGGTGCAGCTTGACGATTAAAGTACGCATCTTCCAGCTTTTCAAATACATCCCACGCGGCGTCTGTTTCCAACATCTTTGCATGACGAGCAGCTCCGCGTTCTGTCCAGAGAAGAACTGAATTAGCTTTAGCACCAATCTTAACAGCCGGACAATTTGTCTGTCTGTTCTTCAGAAGTCTTAACTCTTCTCCTTCAATTCGGAAAAAATGTTTTCCTTCTACAAAGCGCGAAGTATTACGATTAAAATTACGATGAATATTCCCTTCATCTACTCTATAAACAGTAGCTAAAAACGCTGTAGGGACAACAGGCAGATGCCTGTACATTAGTGGTTCGCACGAATCGATAGTAAATTCGGTTTCGCTAGAAACTGCGACTTGTTCAGTATTCATGTCTCTACTCCATCGAATGAAATTCAGGTTCTATTTGTCTTTTTGTACCACTTTGAGCCGATAGGCGAATAAGCTCTTCCCCACCTTTATGGTGGCAGGCCGTAAACTAGCCCACTTGAAAAGTGGGACTAGTTTACCTGTCCTGCCTTCGGACTCCGCAGAAGAATAAGCACACCAATCAAGTTAAATCGAGAAAATTTATAATGTTCTTGATTCGGCTCGGTTCGGCTCGATTGTGCTCGATTCGAATTGATAACGATTGATAATATTCGCGCAAAAACGACTGTAACCTATTGAAATTTATTTCGCTTACACGGTTGACCGCGCGAACGATTGCATATAATTGTCTATGTACGTCACAGCTTCTTTTCCTTGCTGAGGAGCCAAATGAGCATAGCGCATCGTCATCTTGATATCGCTATGACCAAGAAGTCTACTCACTACAGCGATAGGAAAACCTCCCTGCACAAGCCAGGAGGCAAAAGTGTGACGTAACGTATGAAAAACAACACGCTGCCGGCGGTCGCCAATGCCGTTGTTTAATTTGCAGGCTCTAACCGCACTGCGGTAAACTTTGCCTGCATACTGAATTTTATTTCCGTGAATAGTCGTAAAGAGATATGAACCGGTATTCCGCTTCATATAAGAAGTAGCGATCTCAAGCGCTGCGGTATTAAGTGGCACTACTCTGTTATCAGATTTAGTATCCATGACCGCGATGCTTCTTGTCGCAATATTGATGTGTTCGGGAAGTAAATTGAAAATTTCACCGGATCGAAGTCCGGTAGATAGTGCGAATAGACTGATGTCATGCCACAACGTGGAACGTTCTTTAAGTTCGAGAAGCAGGATCGCAGCTTCCTCCATTGTGAGGAACCTTGTTCGATCATTCTGAACTTTAGGCATATCAAAAGCTGGTAAGGGACCTGTGTACAGTTCCCATTCAACGGCTCTATGCAAGAGTCTTCGGAGAAGCGCCAGCACATGATGGACTGACTGAGGGCTGAGCTGCTTGGCTTCTATCTTGGCGCGAAGCCTGAGAACATCGACGCTTCGTATTGCTGTCAATTCTTTGTCAGCAACATAAGGAGCAAGGTGCATTTCCCAGACTTGAATGTCGTTCTGCGGTTTTTTAAGTGAGGGGAGTTTCAGTTCGCGGTACAGGTTCCAAGCATCTTTGACTGTGTGGCTCATGCTTTTTTCTCCTTGTTTACAAGTTTTACTTGAAACAAGCGAAAGCAAGAACTATGTCTATTCCATATTTCGTTAACCATAAAAAAAAGCCCTTGTGTCACAAGAGCTTGTAAGTGCGTTTTTACGAAGAAAAATGGTGCGCCTGACAGGAGTCGAACCTGTGGCCTGCCGCTTAGGAGGCGGCTGCTCTATCCAGCTGAGCTACAGGCGCGTTTGAGATGGGTCTTTTAATCTTTATTAAATCAATATGTCAAGAAAAAGTCTTTAATAACAGCTCTTATCTTTCTTACCTTTCCTTTTATAAAAAAGATATTTTATTTAAAGAAATTATCTTTTCCCTCAACAACATTCTCTCCTGCCATTGCCCCATCATAGCTATTGTGTCCTAAATCGGAACATCACAGCAGCCGCAGGCATAGTAACCGCAGAAATAATACAGAGTGGCCAGACATAATTCCATACAGCAGAGACATCCGCGCCTGTAAGAAATATATCCCGCAGTCCCTGCACAACATATTTTAATGGATTGATTACGGTTGAATATTGCAGCCACTGCGGCATGTTACTTATCGGGGTTGTAAATCCACCCAGAAGAACTGCGGGCATAATAAATACAAATGCTCCAAGTAGCCCTTGCTGCATGGTCACTGAAATCGCGGAAATAAACAGCCCTACCCCAACAATGGCAAGCATAAATGCGAGCAATATCAAAAAAAGTGCGCCAACAGTCCCTCTAAACGGCACAGCAAACCAGTATACAGCTGCTAGCGAAAGCAAAATAGCATCGGCTAATCCAAAAAAAACGCATGGAACCGACTTTCCAATTAAAATTTCTAAAGGTTGAAAAGGTGACACAAGCAACTGGTCGAATGTTCCAAACTCACGCTCTCTCGCAACCGAAAGCGAGGATAACGTCATTACGATCACCATGCTTATTATCCCGCCAAGTGAAGATACAATATACCAACGAGTTTCCATGTTTCTATTGAACCACGCTCGTTGAATAAGTGGAGTGCCCCCCTTTACCGCAGGTGCTAGGATTCGCAAGGAGGCACTATACTGTTGAATGATGTCCTGCACATACCCTAAGGCAATCGACGCAACATTAGAATTTCGACCATCTGCGATGACCTGAACAGAAGCAGAATCCCCATTAACTATCTTATCCGCAAAATCTCGTGAAATATGCAAAACTAGGCGTACAGTTTCTGTATTAATCATCTCAGGAATCTGTGCTGTGGAATCCAATCGCTGAACCAATTCAAAATGTTTCGACCCGCTAAAATGACTTATAAGCGAACGAGATTCTACGGTCTTGGACTCATCCAACACCGCAAATTCGACATTTTGCAGATCAAATGTTGCAGCATAGCTAAAAACAAAAAATTGTATGATTGGCGGCACAATAAGAACCATTCTACTTTTCGGATCTCGCAGAATCATCATAAATTCTTTTATTACTAATGTACGTATGCGCCGTAGTATCTGCATCATTGCGAAAGTCGCCGTCCTATTTTTTTTCGAGCAACACCAAGAAGAACAATACTCATCACGATCAAAATTAGACCTGCTGGAAGTAACACATCCCATAATGTGCCCGCTAAAAACAATGTCTGGCTTATTGTGACAAAGTACTTCGCCGGAACAATCTTACTCACATATTGAATGACAATAGGCGTGCTCTTCAGGTCAAACATTAATCCAGAGAGAAAAAACGCAGGTAGAAACCCTGCTAATACAGAAGCCATTGCTGCAACAAACTGAACACGGGAAACCGCAGATATAAACAACCCCAGTCCCAGTGATGCAAGTAAAAAAACGCTTCCCAGACTGACAAGTACAGTCAAGGAACCACGAAGTGGTACGTGAAAAAGAAATACTCCAAGGGTAATGGAAAGTCCCATTCCCACCATTCCAAGCGCAAAATACGGTAGCAGCTTTCCCAACAGAATTTCATCAATTTTTATAGGCGTACTGAATAGCGCTTCCATGGTTCCACGCTCCCACTCTCGCGCAATAACAAGTGCAGTTAGCAGTGTACCAATCATCGTCATAATTAACGTAAGTAAACCAGGAACAAGCGAGTATGTGCTGTTTGCAGCAGCGTTAAACCATATACGAGGCTCGACAAAGACTAAAGGCATAAACGAAGTGCCAGATACTGCTGCCGCTCGTTCTGCCCACAGCCCGATTGTATTTTGAATATACCCGTCAATTATGCGCGCTTTATTCGCATCAATTCCATCAAGAATAAGTTGAACAGGGGCTTCTTGCCCATTTGCAATCAGTGAAGAAAAATTAGAGCGCACATGCACAATGCAATCAACTACACCTGTTTCCATATATTCAACTGCTTGTGGCATGGAACGTACAGATAGCGGCGCAAAGTACGGTGACAAAGCAAAGCGCGTTTGTAACTCCCTCACTTCAGGGCTAGAATCATCAAGCACCAACGCTACTGGTACGTTAGTAGGCTCCAACGACACTCCGTATCCAAATATGAGTAACAAAAATACCGGCATGACAATGCCTAGCAACAAGCTGCTTGGATCACGTTTTATTTGCAGCAATTCCTTATATAAAAAACCACGGAGCCGCATGTATGATATCGCCATCAATGCTCCTTGCAGGCTACAATTTTATCCTTCTGCTAACGCAATAAAAGCATCTTCAATGGTTGGATCAGGAAGAGAATCACTCACTGCCAGTGCTCTGATTTGTGCCGGAGTGCCAGCAGCTAGCTGCTTTCCTTGAGCCATAATAAGCATTCTGTCGCAGTACTCCGCCTCTTCCATAAAATGCGTTGTTACAATCACAGTCACGCCTTCTCGAGCAAATTTGCTAATTCGCGCCCAAAATTCACGCCTTGCTAGCGGGTCAGCACCAGACGTTGGCTCATCTAAAAATAAAATTTCAGGTTCATGAAGCATCGCCGCTGCCATAGCAAGGCGTTGTTTAAATCCTGCGGGCAGGCTTTGCGTTAACGCATCCTTTCGATCTTCCATTTCAAATTCATGTAACGCCCAGTCTAAACGATTTGCTAATCTTTTTTTCAACAATCCATATGCCTTGCCGTAAAAGCGTAAATTTTGCAGCACAGTCAATTGTTGATACAACGAAAATTTCTGCGCCATGTATCCGATTCTGGAACGAGCCTTTGACGGTGCCTTACGCATGTTTTGTCCCGCTACATGAATTTCACCTTCAGAAGCTTTTAATAAACCGCATAGCATACGAAATGTCGTTGTTTTTCCTGCTCCATTTGCGCCAAGTACACCAAAGATTTCTCCTTGCTGCACCATGAATGAAATATCATGCACCGCAGTAAACGACCCAAAATGTTTACGTAGCCCTGAAACTTGGATGACCGGCGAATCTTCTTCAACTTTGGCGTTACTCTGCCTTTGGCTGCTTTTCTGTGAGGAATTCAGCGTAACCTTTTCGAGATCGCCATCAGCTTGCAACAACATATCCACAAAAACATCTTCAAACCGAGGTGGCATTGCTTCTAAAGCATACGGCAGGAGTTCAGTATTATTGAGCACTCTGCTGTCTTTAGAAAACACAGTACGAACCAGCCCTGACTGTATTGATGCATCAACAACGTCATCACGTAACAGCATATCGCCATGCAACATACGAGGCGTTTGGGGTGGTTGGGGAGTTATAGAAAAAACACGCCCCGCAACTCTAGGATAAAAGCTTTGCGGTGTTCCTTCTGCAAGCTTATTGCCGTTGTGCATAACAACAATATTGCTACAACGCTCCGCCTCATCAAGATACGCTGTGGCGACAAGCACCCCCACTCCGGTTTCTTCAACGAGTCGATAAACAATACGCCAGATATCCCGTCGAGAAACAGGGTCAACGCCTACTGTCGGTTCATCAAGAATAAGCAGCTTCGGCACTTTTACCAGACAGCATGCAAGCCCCAATTTCTGCTTCATACCACCGGAAAGCTGTCCTGCACGTCTGTCTGTAAATCGAGCAAGATCAGTCATGTCGAGTAGATTTGCAAATTGAGACTCCCGCTGTTTCATAGGCACACTTTGCAAATCTGCATACAAATCTAAATTTTCTTGAATGGTTAAGTCTTCATACAGTCCGAATTGCTGTGGCATATAGCCTATTTGAGAACGGATCTTATCAGCATCACGAATCGTATCGTACCCCAACACGTGCATAGAACCTGCCTGCGGAATGAGAAGTCCGGCAGCAAGCCGCAAGCACGTTGTTTTCCCAGCGCCATCTGGCCCAACAAGACCTGTCACACGACCTGCATACACTCGCAAATCTAAATCAGATAAAGCAACAACAGGACGTTTGCTTTTAGGCTTAAAAACAACACGCAGGTCTGTCGCCTCCAACAAAGGGGGGACGTGTTCTATCTCTCCTACAGATATCCCCATACGCTATTACTTCCCTAAGCCCTTAACAGAGTCAGAAGTTACCGAAATGCCTTTATCAACGACTTCTACATCAGAGTTGTTTGCCCTTGTTTCAGAAGTGTTGAGTGATACTGTCACTGGCATTCCAAGTTTCAACGCATTGTCGGGATCGCTAACCCAGACACGTACTTCATATACAAGTTGCGTCCGCAACTCTGTAGTTTCTACACGTTTGGGTGTAAATTCTGCCTGCGGAGAAATAAAACCAACCCACCCTTCAAAAGGTTCTGCAAAAGAATCGGAATATACGGAGGCAACCATACCTTCCGTTACAAATCCTAATTGTGGTTCAGGCAAATAAGCCCGCACCCATTTAGGTTCAGTTACCGCTAGTGTAAAAGCAACACGGGAAGGAGAAGCGAGTTCGCCTAATTCAGCAATACGATTTTGAATAGTACCATTTACGGGCGCTACAAGTTCAAGTTCTCCAATGCGCACTTTTAAAACATCAACTACAGCCTGCAACGCTTTTAATGTTGCCTGTGCTTCTGCGATATCTTCTTTGCGGTATCCTTCTTCTGCAAGACTCAAGGAATTTTGTTCCACTGCCAACTCTGCTTTGGCAAGCGCAACATCAGTTATGACATCATCAAGGTTTTGACGTGTACTCGCACCACTGGGGGTTGTTTTTTTAATACGTTGCGACAGCGTTTGTGCATTCGACAACCGAAGCTTGGCAGCGCGAACTCGTGCTCGTGCCTGTAAAATTTCCTGTGGTCTCAAACCTGTTGTCAATCGCTGCACAACCTTCTTCTGAGCCGCAACCCGTGCGACAGCTTCGGCAAACTGAGCTTTAAGGCGGTCTTTTTTTAGAACAGCAAGCACCTGCCCCCTCTGAACAAGGTCACCTTCATCCACAAACATTCCTTCTATATATTCCTGTTCACTAAATGAAAGCTGCACAGTCCTTAAATCGATCTGCCCATATAACGTAATATGGTCAGTTCGTTCTGAAACGCTGGAAGGAGCAAAATACCACCAGAACACAAGCCCAACGCAAACGATGAGCACAATCAACAGCACCTTTCTTTTATTCACCTTGATGCTCCTTATGGGAGGCTGAAACCACCGCATTTTCTTTCACGTCCCAACCGCCCCCTAGCGCCCTATACAAATGAATAATTTCTCCAAGTTCTTGTTGACGGGCAACGGCTAAAGCATCAGCTAAGCTAACTTGCTCGAGTTGCTGCTCAACGACAGTAGTGCGCCCTTGCAGCCCGCTTGCAAACAATTGCATTGTAAGTTCAACTGCACCGGAGCGTTCCTGCAATGCGCAAGAGAGTTCTTGAGCCTGCCTACTACGCTGCGAAACCCCAATCACACTGTTCTCTACCTCTTCCACCGCTTCAAGAACCGCTTGCTGCAACTGCAATTTACGCTGTTCCGCTAATGACTCCTGCACTTCAATTTGCGCTTCAATGCGCCCACCAGTAAACACAGGAAGCAACACTCCGCCACCAAAAGCATACACTAACGTATCTGCATGAAAGAGCTTATCAACATCTGTTGCTTGAAAATTTAATGTACCGCCCAATGCAATTTTCGGAAATCGTTCCCCTTTAGCAGCACCTACTAATGCTACTGATGCGGCGTATTCTTGCTCGGCTTTCCGGATATCCGGTCTGCGTGAAAGCAGACTTGCCGGAATTCCTATACCGACAATAGATGGAGGAACAAGCTGGCATCCTACAGCGCAAGTAAAAGAACTCGGTGGCATTCCAAGCAATACAGCCATGCTATTTTCTGCAACACTCTTTGCCTGAAACAGTGTACGCAACACGGCTTTACTCTGGCGAACTTCAGTTCTTGCCTGCAAAAAATCCTGACGAGTCCCTGTACCCGCAATCAATTTTGTTTCTGCAAGAGTACGCTGCTCTTCCAATAATGAAATCTTTCTCTGAGCAAGCAGAATGCGCGCTTCCGTTGCACGTAAATCCACGTACCCTAGAGCCAGTTCTGCAACTAACGACACAGCCGCATCTCCATACGCTGCACGGCTTGCCTCAATAGTGTAGTCCGCTGATTCTACCAGCCGCTGAACACGTCCCCATAAATCCAGTTCCCATCCGGCGAGTGCAGCTGCTGCAAATAAATTGCTCTGCGTTCCCCCCGGTAAGCCTATTATTCCCCTCGCATCATCCGCAGCTCGAGAGCGTAAGCCGTATCCACCCAAATATGCTTTCGGCAGTAAATCTGCTCGGGTAACACCTCGTTGTGATCTGTTTTCGATTATTCGCTCACGCGCAACCTTTAACGAGATATTCTGCGCCAGCAATGTTTCCACAAGCCTATTTAACTCTGCGTCATCAAATTGCGTCCACCAGCGAACAGCAATGCTCTCATTTTCTAACAGTGGGGTTCCAGCTTTCCATTCCGTACCAGTATATGCGGAAAGATCGGGCTGGACATAATCCTCACCGACTTTAAAGCACCCACTTAGAAGAGCAGCCAGTACCAGTACGCTGCATATTGATTCACAAAGTTTTTGATTCATAAACACAACTCGAAGGTCTGGGTTAACAAACACTACTACATACAACTTGTCTTACACTTTTTTTATATTTTTATTAAGCTGTTATATAAAAATACCATGTCGGCCTCCGGATTAAATTATGGCATGGTGCCTAAAAAGCGAATCACAGGAGGCCGACATGGCGAAGCTTACCGTATCATCAATCTATCGGTTCTTGGAAGGGTTTGATAATCTTCAAATTAACGTGGGAATTGATGTCCATAAACGCAGTTATAGCGTTGCAATCCTTCGCCCTGATGGTGTGCTTTTTGATTGGACTGCGCCAGCTTCTCCTCGCGCTATTACTGATGTGCTTATCGGTCTGCCTTGCCCTGTCGGCATGGTAGTCTATGAAGCAGGGCCAACGGGGTTTGAACTGGCACGGACACTTGAAGCTTCAGGCGTTCCAGTAACAGTCGCCG